>NZ_JAAHGM010000101.1:3016-17486 GCF_010692625.1 Okeania sp. SIO2C2 | reverse complement strand
GGCAAAAATTTCATCAGAAAATATGATCATCTTTGCAATTATTTTAAAGTAGTTAAGTGGCTATTTAAGTTTTTTGCAGATGGTCAAATATTCGATTTCCCAAAGCTTTTTCAGTATGGAATTTTGCCAGAACCTATTTAGGATTACTATAATACTTTTATCTATAGCAAAAAAGCTTTTATACCCCCTTTAAGTTATTCCTTATTCAATCATAAGTTACAGCTTACTGGCGAAATTCTAACAGTTTAATTTTTGAGTATTTTTACCAATGTAAAAGTTGAAATACAATTGTTATAGTTAAAACTCATTATCCTTAACTTTAGATTTTACTATGGCTCAATACGATACCCAACAGCAAATTTTCTTCTTGAACTATCTCTCAAATACTAGTTCGTATTTTTTTGGGACTCAACAATGTATACAAAAAATGACAACCAAAACAGTTGAAGCAGTTTTGTCGGATTCAAAGGTAAAAAAATTAATTGGAGAATGGGAAGTTGTCTGAGGTCTTACTATTTATCAGCATGATGGCAAAGAACGAACACAGCTAATTTGTAAGGATTCAGGTGAGAGCGATCGCTTGACTGGTCAAAGTCTTTAACTTCTTGAAATCTGCGACGGTTGTAAGAATTTAGGTATCAGATATAGGAATAAGAGAAAGACCTGATAAGTTATTGTATTCAGTTGCACTTGCCATTAGAGACAGCTCAAAGAAATCAATCACTGAACGCCTCTGACGACGACAGGTTTGCACCACACTCAGCAAATTAGCTGTGTGCTGAAATCGCTCCATACTTCTGGAACCACCACTAACTTTTCGCTTGGTGATTGCCAACCGTAATGAACGTTCTGCAAAATTATTATCAGGTGGAATTTCTGGGTGAAGTAGAAAATACCACCATTGGTCTGCTTTCAATTTCAAACTGCGTAACAGTTTTCCCGCTTCATAACCTGCTTTGTGGCTCCATTGTTTGAGGGTTAACTCCACTCGCTCAGAGAATCCAACCGCCCACTGATGATACATATTCCTATCTTGATTTTGTTGCCATTGGCTATAATGATCAAATCCCTCATCAATTAAGTCTTTAAAAGCTTTGCCAATCAAGGAATGGTTTTCTCCTGGAAATTGAATTAATCGTTGAAAATGACGACGTAGATGGGCTAAACATTTCTGTTGAGCTTTGACTCGATAGCCATTGTACACACTTAAACATCACTACTGATGACATCACCATATTCACTACCCAGCTGAGATTCCAGTTCTGCACGACTTCTAGTATCCGCAGCACGAAACAAACAGAAATCTTGATTGGTAAAGACCCACAACCATTCTTTAACTCCTTTAACTGGCCAAGGTGTCTCATCTACATGAATTGAAGGTTGCTGTATTCTGACCCAATTTGACAATTCCTCTACATGAGGTTTGATCGCCTGCTCCAGCCCTTGATTTGTGTTGACTAAAGTTCCTAAGCCAATCTTAATTTTCCCCAACTCCCATAACATCTCTTGTTGTTTTTCGTAGGGTAGGTGTCCATAATTACCTAACCATCCCAGGAAGGCTTGTAGCTTCACCCCTAAATCTTGTCCTGGTATCATCTCTGTAGACCACTCAGCAGATGTCACTTGACTACAGCCTCTACATTGACACCTGTAACGGTGGTACTCTACTACCTCTATGGGTTGAGCTACCAGTTGTGCTACTTGTTGGGTCTGTACTTCTATTGCCTCATCTAAAAATTCTGTTTGACCACAATGAATACATACAGAAGGTTTTAGGATTTCGATTCTGTCTATTCTAGAAAATCCGTATAGGAGTCTTTCCCTGATGGCCTGGTTGCCCTCCGGGGAGTCTCTTTTTTGCCTCAGAGCTTGGAGGACTTTCTGAAGTTTCTGGAGATGGCCGGCTACCAGCATGTTGATGCTTACTTTCAATATTTTCAAGTTTCTGAGTTCATAGATTGTATGAATAACATAATACAGGAGAACAAAAATTAAGTTTTCCACAGGTTTTCCACAGGGTATTTATTGATGAAATCATCGATATAATAGGGATTTTTGGGGTTTTCCACATTTTCCACAGATATTAACTTGAGATTTTATTACGGCTTTGTTGCGGCTTTGTTGCGATCGCAACACTCCCCCGCGAGAGAAATTAATTAGAATTCTACTTTATAGCTTTCTGGCTTACAGTTCTGTATCATACGATTAAGTATAGACAATTGTATGAACAACTCCACTGCTTGAGTATCAAATTTTCGTCGTCGCAACTTGCCTCCAAATATCACTTTGAGCCTCAACATTGTTGTCTCAGATTGAGTAATCATCTCAAATATATACTTTCTGTTTGTACTTAAGTGTGGTATTAAATCGATTTTTTGATCTGAATTAATCTGAAGTTGCGATCGCACAGCAGAGGGCAATTTCTGGGTTAGTTTGACATTGGTTGGTGGCGATAGTACTACACACCGCGACGCGATCGCACTGCTTTGCATCACAAAAAATGGCCAGTTAAGCTAATATTAGGCCAAACTTGGGGTAAAGTCTGCTCCTGACTCTATAATTCTACACCTAGAGTGAGAATGAAACAGCCCTGCCCTCCTGGGAGGGGAGCGTCGGGAGGAAAACCAATCAACCCATGCGGTTCTTAAAATAATGTGCTATTCTCAAAAGAATAAAGCTGCTGGGCTAGCAGTTTCAGTCTGTGGAGCGACCGTAAGGCCAAAAAAAGCTTCGATCTTGGAGGCAGGTGCTATGAAGCAGAAAGCCTCTATGAGTGATTTTAGGGAATCCCGCGTTGTCGCTTAAGCACAACGTCGGCAGAATGTTAAGTTAGAAGTCTACATTACTTAACCTAAGAATTTTAGAATTTAAGTCCCTGTTGACATCCTCCCCGCACCTGAAGGTGCGGGGATTTTCACATGAGTGTAAAATTTTCCTCTTTCGTCAAGTCTCCTCATCAGATTTTTCTGTAACAATTCGCTTAACAATTGTTCTTCAGACCTTATTACACTGACTATAAAAAGCTATCCTTCTAGGGTGCAGCTTTAAACCCAAATTATTGGTAAATTTTTTTTAAAGCTTCTAGTTCCAGTAATAATAGTAAACTCCAATGAAATTAACTTGTACTCAAAGTGACTTAAATAGTAATCTTTCTCTGGTCAGTCGTGCAGTTCCTTCTCGCCCTAACCACCCAGTATTGGCAAATGTTTTATTAATAGCAGATGTAGAAAATCAACGCTTAGAATTAACAGGGTTTGACTTAAGTTTAGGTATTCGTTCAAATTTTCCGGCAGTTGTAGAAACAGGTGGGAGTTTTACTTTGCCGGCCAAATTATTTAATGATATTGTCTCCAGATTACCAGATGGTAATATTACCATTGATGATGATGAAGGGGAAGCGATCGCCACTCTTACTTCTACATCTGGACGTTATGAAATCCGAGGTATGGGAGGGGAGGAATATCCAGAATTACCAAAAGTGGAAGAGGGGGAAGTTATATATTTACCACCGGAAGCTTTAATTAATGGTTTAAAGGGAACTCTATTTGCCACAAGTCCTGATGAAACAAAACAAGTGTTAACCGGAGTACATTTAAAAGTACAAAAAGATGGTTTAGAATTTGCAGCAACTGATGGTCATAGATTAGCAATTGTTAAGACTGAAAGTGTGGCACCAGAGGGTGAGTTAGAAGAAGAAATTGAAGAAATTGAAGAGTTTGAGGTAACAATTCCTGCAAAAGCTTTACGAGAGGTTGAACGAATGATTGGAATGCGTCAATCATCTGAAGCTGTTGCCTTGAGATTTGATGAAGGTCAGGTAATTTTTGAGCTAGGAGAACAATGTTTAACGAGTCGAAAATTGGAGGGTCAATATCCAGCTTACGGACAATTATTACCTGATAAGTTTACTAATCAAATTAATGTAAATAGGAAAGAATTTTTAGGAGCGGTGGAAAGAATTGCTGTTTTAGCTGACCAGAAAAATAACATTTTAAAGTGTTCTATTGATAGTGTTAATCAGGAGATTTATTTATCTGTAGATGCTCAAGATGTAGGTAGTGGTAGAGAGTCTATGGCAGCACAAATTTCTACAGATGAGCCTAATGAAATTGCTTTTAATGTGAAATATTTGATTGAAGGATTAAAGGCTATTCCATCAGCTTCAGAAATTTCAATTCAGTTAAATACTGCTACAAGTCCGGTGGTTTTAAATCCATTGGGTGGGGTGAAAATGACTTATTTAATTATGCCTGTTCAGTTAAGAAATTAGCTGTTAACTGAATTTTGCCCCCCTAGCCCCCCTACTTTGGGGGGAATAAGAGTCAATTTGCTTGCTCTAGTCCCCCAATTTTGGGGGATTTAGGGGGCTTGGATTTAGCATAAGGGACTTCTCAGACAGCCTCTAATGCGGATTAGTTGGAAACTTTTGGTAGGAATTTCCCCCTAAACTTCCTTTAAAAATTATTTGACTGATAACTGATAACTGAATTTTGCCCCCCTAGCCCCCCTACTTTGGGGGGAACAAGAGTCAATTTGCTTGCTCTAGTCCCCCAATTTTGGGGGATTTAGGGGGCTTGGATGAGGTTTATCAATTATTCATTATCCATTATCAATTAATTAAACAACTACTTAATAGAATTATTATGACTAATCAAAAAATAGACATAGAAGAACTACTAACAAATCTCTACAACTCCTTCGATCCATACGCTGGGTTATATCATTGGGGGCGGGTTTATCTGACTCAATGTGAAAACTCTTTAACTTAATTATGAAACCCGCCCCTACAGAGTCTGATTCCCTAATCCAGTATTTTAGATGAAACGGTCTACTACAAGATGACTAAATTGTATCTCAAAAGCTATGAATCAAGATTTAATAGACTGGGATGAGAATTTATTGAAAGACCCAGAAACAGAATATAAAGCTATAGTTAGGTCTCTCAAAAGAACGCCTGGTTTTAGATTATTGTTTGTAGAATGTTCTCCCGCAGAAGGAACAAAATTAATTCAGAAAATTAAGCAAGATATTCCTCAGAAAAAAATCGAAGTTTTGCCGTTAAACGAACCAACAAATAATTTATATAATCTGGTTGCTGCTTTGCCAAATCGACAGGATATTAATATTTTGTTTGTGACAGGTTTGGAAAATTCTCTCTATGAATATGAGTTGAATAAACTGACAAAAGGGTGGAGTAGTTATGAGAGATATAGTTACAGTGAAAAAGGCGTTCCTCCAATTTTAAGTCACCTCAATCAACATCGAGAAAAGTTCAGGGATGACTTTAATATTTGCTTTGTTTTTATCGTGCCTGTGTATGCTTTGAAATATTTTATTCATCGTTGCCCAGACTTTTTTGATTGGCGTTCTAATACTTTTGAATTGAAGTCTGACCCAGAGTTAGTAGCTCAAGAATCATCTCGAATTATTCAGGAAGGAGATTATCAAAAATATCTGAGTTTAAGTCCTGAAGAAATAAGGCAAAAATTTTTGGATATTCAAGATTTAATTGAAGATGAAAATAATACTGATGAAGAGAAAGGAAAGCTATTAGTTGAACAGGGATTAATACTAGCATCACAAAGTAAATATGAAGAAGCGATTTATGCTTATGATAAAGCTTTAGAAATTAAACCAGACAATGACGCAGCTTGGAACAATAAAGGCATTGCTCTGTCAGATTTAGGCAGATATGAAGAAGCGATTTATGCTTATGATAAAGCTTTAGAAATTAAACCAGACAATGACGCAGCTTGGAACAATAAAGGCATTGCTCTGTCATATTTAGGCAGATATGAAGAGGCGATTTATGCTTATGATAAAGCTCTATAAATTAAACCAGACTCTCACGATGCTTGGAACAATAAAGGCGTTACTCTGGATTATTTGCGCAGACATGAACATGCGATTTATGCTTATGATAAATCTCTAAAAATCAAACCAGACTATTACTATGCTTGGAACAATAAAGGCATTGCTTTGAAAAATTTAGGCAGATATGAAGAGGCAATTTATGCTTATGATCAGGCTCTAAAAATCAAGCCAGACTATCACAATTATTGGTATGACAAAGGCTATGCTATTTATAATTTAGGCAGATATGAAGAGGCGATTTATGCTTATGATAAAGCTCTAAAAATCAAACCAGACTATCAGTATTATTGGGACAATAAGGGAAATGCACTGAGAAAATCAGAAAGATATGAAGAGGCAATTTATGCTTATGATCGGGCTCTAAAAATCAAACCAGACTATCACTATGCTTGGAAAAATAAAGGTATTGCTCTGAAAAATTTAGGCAGATATGAAGAGGCAATTTATGCTTATGATCGGGTTCTAAAAATCAAACCAGACTATTACTATGCTTGGAAAAAAAAGGTATTGCTCTGAAAAATTTAGGCAGATATGAAGAGGCAATTTATGCTTATGATCGGGCTTTAGAAATTCGACCATACCAATACCAAGCTTGGTTTGGTAAAGGTATTACTCTCTTATTGAAATTAATAACAAATTTGTAGAACCTAAATTAGCATTAGGAGTTGCTCTCTACAACAAAGGCAAAATTCCCGAAAGTTTAACAATAGCTGAAGCAGCACTAAAATTAGACAAAACTTGGGGAAACTTGCAGCGTCTTAAAAAAGAACTTTGGGGCGAAAAACTATTAGCAGACGCAGCAAAATTATTAGAACATCCTCAGATAAAAATCTTACTATCAGAGAACAAGGAGTAGGGAGTAGAGAAAGATTATTTTTCCCTTTTTTTCAACCGACATTACACACTTCATGCTGTTGTAGATATTTTTTTAGCTGTCGAGGGTAAATAACTTAAAATTTCGATTTTCTCGAATGCTTCTTCTGGGAAGACTTTTGACTTTTCATGTTTCTTTTAAGCTTTTCTCTCTGTTGAGTCACTTCCGGGGGCGGACCATAATCTCCATTCGAGAAGTAGATTCGCTCTACAATATGTTGTGGTTCCACCTCAATCCACAGACGAGCTCCACCTGCTTGACTCTTGTTCGGTTGATGAGGCTGATAAACGATTTGGCAAGGTCCATCAATTTTGAGAGCGTGACAATAATCCTTTTTATTTCCTACTTTCACAGCAACTGCTGGATGAGAGGTTTTATTGTCTCGGTTATAGTCAATAGTCTTTCGTAAAACATGAATAAAGGTATTGCCTGTACGTTGATTCTTGTTCCAAGTACCTTCTGGACCGCGACGACCTGGTGTAATTTCTGGCATCCCGCGACCATTAACTGGAATCATCCAAAACCTTTTAACCTTACGAGCGCCTATAACTCTGCCTTCTTTTAGTAGTACACGGAGTCTAGCAGTGGAAATATTGAGTAAAAATGCTGCTTCTGTTGTACCTATTTCCATATTCATCAAAACTCTTACGAAATAGTTTTTAATTTAAGATAAAAAAAATAATTTTTTAGTCCGTGAGGTAATCATACATAAAAATGGCTGATGGTTCAAGTTTATCGAAGACTGACTTTTAGTTTTCTCTTGTAGGAGCATACTTAAATCTAATCTTTGTGCTTCAAGCAAAAGAAAAAAATCAAAACCTGCTCCCACAAAAAAATAACTACCCTAAACTTTTACTGCCTCAGCAAACCTAATCTTCAAATAATCATCCTCCATTTTTGCCCCTGCAGGTTGCAATGCTGCTAAAGCTTGAGGCAAAACCAAATTCCGACGATGATTACCAATTCTAATATTCAACTCATCCCCAGTTTTATTCAATTGAATTTTCTCTTTAGGAATTCCAGGCAAATATAATTCCAAATTATAATTACCCTTTTCTTGCACTACCTTCACAGTATTTTCTTTATAGTAAACCTGACTAGGATCTTCATCTCCATAAAGAGTTTCTTTCAATCTTTCCAAAGCAGCCAAACCACACATTTCCTCAGAATAAAGAGGCACTTCCTTCACAGGCAAAGGTCTAAAATTATCGTGAATTTCTTGCCGATATTGCTGTTGATTTTCCTTCCATTTTTTAAAGAAAGGGTCAGTCACAGAATCAGGAATAATCCGATTAGCTACTACTAAATCTGTAGAAACATTATACAAACTTAAATAAGCATGAGCACGTAAAGACTCCTTAATTACCATCTTCTCAGGATTAGTAACCAACCGCACAGAAGTCTTAGTATTATCAGTTAAAACCTTTTCCAAAGCCTCAATTTGCTCATAAAATTCATAAGGAGCATCCATAACTTCCTTATCTGGCAAAGAAAAACCAGTAATAGGTTTAAAAATAGGTTCAAAAAGAGGTCTTAATGCCACCGACATTCCCTGCAAAGGCTTATAAAACTTCCTCATATACCAACCCCCCACTTCCGGCAAACTCAAAAGTCGCAAAGCAGTGCCAGTCGGAGCAGAATCAATAATTAAAACATCATATTCTCCCTCGTCATAGTGACGCTTCATCCGCACCAGACCAAAAATTTCATCCATTCCCGGCAAAATTGCTAACTCTTCAGCTTGCACACCATCCAAACCCCGCGCCTGCAAAACCTGAGTAATATAACGTTTTACAGCTCCCCAGTTTCCCTCAAGTTCCATCAAAGCATCCAACTCAGCACCCCAAAGATTTTCCCTAACCTTCCGAGGTTCGTGGCTCATTTCCATATCAAAACTATCTGCTAGGGAGTGAGCTGGGTCAGTGCTGAGAACCAGAGTTTTATGGCCTAACTCTGCACAACGTAGTCCCGTTGAGGCGGCCACTGATGTTTTGCCAACGCCACCTTTTCCCGTCATTAATATTACGCGCATTAATTACTTAATCTTTTCTGAAAAATTTTTACATATTTTAACTTTAACGGGTTTTTGAGTTTTCCAGTATATGGGGAATCTCACATATCATACCAAATCCGGGTAAAAAAAAAGGTGTATATCTAAGTAGAGTTTAGCCAGGAATAGTTGGTTAACTTTTTGATTTCTGTTGTCATTGTTGATCAAGTACGACACCTTTGAACTCAAATCTCTTCCATTTCTTCTATACTTTCAAAATTTCTATTTATCAGAGGTTCATATACTAATGCCCATAATCTTTCTGCCAGTTGTAATTCAGGGGAATATGGAGGTAAATATTCTCTAATTATCCCTAATGGGACTTTAACTTTCTGACTTCTGTGCCACCCAGCTCTATCTTCTACTAAGATGATTTTTTTTGTTTCTGATAATCCCGCATCAACAGCAACAGTTTCATATACTAAATTTAACCACTTGGTATTAACTCGTGGTATTAAATACCAATAAGTTTTTCCAGTTTGGAGTTCTATAAACCCATATACATACCGACGCTGCTCTACGAGACAGGGCGGGATTCCCTAACATCGCTGGTAAGGGCTTTCTGTTGCCTCTTGACAGAGGAGCTGCGCTAACATAGCACCCGCCCTCCGGGATTTACTCCCTTCTGGTCTTACGGTCGCTCCACAGTACGTCGCCAATCCGACGGCTCCCCTAGAGACTGCGAGTCCCACAGCAAAAATGTTTATACTTGCATTTATGTCCCGGTCATGGTGACTACCACATTTTGGGCAATCCCACTCTCTAATATTTAGAGGTAATTTTTCTACTACATGACCACAATTAGAACAACGCTTAGAACTAGGAAAATATCGGTCAATTTTGATTAATGTACGGCCATACCATTCAGCTTTGTATTCTAATTGCCTGACTAACTCTCCCCAGTTGGCATCACAACCCACCGAGGGGTGGGTTGTAATTCTTGACCATGTTTTTTACTCCTAAATCCTCAACTACTATCCTTTGGTTTTCTCTAATTAGTTGGGTTGTTAGTTTATGGGTATAGTCAAGCCTTGAATCTTTAATTTGGCCGTGTATGATAGGCACTTATTCATTGTGCGACTAATTCCTCTTAAACTACTGCCCTCAAAATCAGCCTGTAGAACCATGGGCATTTGTTCAGGTTGATGCGTACCTCCTCCCCAGGAGACACTTGTCTACGATAGTGTAAAGTGTCGAAAGTTTAACTGTTTGCCCAGCATTCCGCAGGAAAAGTTTGTTGACATTTGGGACAATAATTATTGTTGACTTCCTTTACTGGTCTTTCCATGATACCCGAGTTTGATGATGGCCATACAAAGGACATTCCATGATGATTGAAAGTATTTAGGGACAATAATTGTATGATCATTCCCACACTTTCTTGATGCACAACCCATTAATTTACTTGAAAAAGCTGCTTCAAAACATCTAGTCGAGAAATATCCCAATAGTCAATATGACTGTTAATAAGTCCATCCGTATTTAGTTTCAATTCACTCCATCCTGGTATTACCATTCTAGGCTTCCAAGGCAAAGGAGCTGTCCAACTAAGTGTCCAACGGGTTTTAATTAAATCTCCTAACTGACTAATATCGTGTAATTCAAGTTCAATATCGTTAAACCAACTTTTCATAAAACCGATCATTTTTTGATAACGCTCAATCCCTCTAAATTTATTTAATGGGTCTTTAAAGTAAACATTTTCTGCATAGATAATGTAGGTTTGATCGGCAGGAAATTTTTGATAATCTTGTTTAAGTATTGAAATAATATCCATTTTTTTAGTTGAATTTTTTACTGTAAAATTAGACACTTTTTCTCAGTTTTTGATTTGTTTTTTACTAGAGTTATTGAATTAGTGATAACTTATCAGTAAGTGCTTCAGCATTTAGACTTTATTTCCCAATGAGCCACTAAGGGAAGACTGTCGCGGAGAACAGCGGTACAACCACGCGTCGGCGAAGCACATTAGCTCCTCTATCAGAGGCTAGAAGCAAGTTGTCACAGGAGGTTTTTCGATAAGTATACAAATAGATTTGATATAACATAATAAAACTTAGTACTTGACTCAATTCAACCTAAAACCTAACACTTAATACCAAATTCAAAAAAGGTCGCTACAGTATTAATCTCAAAACTCCTACCAACAGAATAAAGCACTGTAACAGTATTTTTTGAAAATGGTATAACATCTTCTTACTTATGGTTCCACTTCCGGCTATAAATGCTCTAATTGATAACGCCAAACTGCCAAAGTTTTTTCACGACCTTCTGAATTCATATCTATTTTTCCCATTAAACCTTCTGCATAAAAGCGTTCTAAAGTTTGCATGGTTACTTCTAAAGTTTGTCCTTTAAATTTTGCTGCTTAATTACTTCGACAATCCGATTTTCTATTACTTCATTAAAATAGCTATAGATACCTTGTTCTTTTAAATCAAGCAATCTTTGAACCCACATTCCGCACGACAAAATGTAGTATGTAAAAGCCAGAAAGTTTGAGTAAGTATTTAGACTTAATAAAAAAATCTGGCGTTGCTGAATTGAGCTATGAATTTGTTAATGGTACTTAGACATTTTATGGTCGAAAAATGGCTAAGAGTCAGTCTAGGCAAGGGAATTACGTCAACCCCCTAAAAATAGCTGGAACCCTTGTTAGTTAAGGATTTATACCTTTTTGAAATAAAACTCTCTACCTGTATATATTTGAAGCTATTTTATTTTATCACTCTATTTTGTGTAAGTCCCATTAAACTGAAGTACCCGAATACTTCAGATAGCAATCGCTATTCAGAGGAAAATTTGCTCACGGGGTGACAAGCACTTCAAAAACATTCTATAGTTAAAATTAATGGTGTTGCACAGTGACGAATGATTTGATATTTTTGATTTAATTGGATTGTAGATTTGAGAATTGCTAGAATGATTAATATGAGGTTTTTTTAGTCAAAATCTAAACCAATTTTTGGCAGTATCATTCCATAATGTGCAACCCCAAATTAATTGACTACCATCAACAAATTCTCGACTAATAATCATCATGATCATCGGAAACCAAAACAATGGAAGGCTCAAAGAAAATAATGTTAAAAATCTTTGTATATGTTTTCGACGACTTTCATATGTGATCGCTAAAGGAAAACAACCAGAAATGCTTTTCTATTTTGACAGTTTTCTGTACCTTTAATCACCAAACTAAAATTTTTAAAGTTTGGACTTGAGTATCACTCCAGGATTGTTTAATATCATGTCCGGATGATTAGGTATAATAAAACTTCAAAGAGCGATCGCTCTTTGAGTAGGAGGGAGTTATGCCGAAGCTAGTCACAATTGAAAACCACTTCAGAGTAGAACAGTTAGAGCAAAGGTATCGCAATGCCCGCGAAGTAACGCCCGAAAATTCATTATCAAACAATTTGGTTATTGGCCACTGGTAGGACTTGCTTAGAGGTCTGTGAAGTCACAGGTTACAGTCGAAATTGGATATACCGATTGGTACGCCGGTATCACACTCAAGGGGCGAAAGGATTGGCAGACCAAAGAAAAAGAAATATTGGCCGTGAATCATGACTTGAGGATGTAGATCAAGCTAGGGTTGTGGCAGCTACTACAGCAACCAGCTCCAGATGGAGGACTCTGGAATAGCAGAAAACTAGCAGATTGGTTGAGTGAAAAGATTGGTCCTCAAGTCGATCGCCAGAGAGGGTGGGAATATCTACAACAGATGGACTGTCGGCTCAAGCTGCCACGTCCGAGTCCGATATGACAGTTGCCCTTCACAAACATTTGTTGTGGAAAAAAAACTCCAATGGGAGTTAGCTAAACTTCACAGTAAATACCCACAAGCAGATATAGAAGTGTGGTGTGAGGATGAGCAAAGATGAGGACTACAACCAAAGGCTCGTCGAGTTTGGACACAACTTGGACAGCAACTAGTTGCTGATGTTTAAGACTCAATACCAATGGCTATGGCTTTATGGTTTTCTCCAGACTCAGGGTGGAGAAACATATTTCTGGATTCGTTCCTCTTGCCAACACAGAGCTATTTAATCGTGTTTTAACAGATAAGCCACGAGAATTTGACCTCAATCAAAATAAACGGATACTGTTGGTGCTAGACCAAGCAGGATGGCATACTACTAATAAGCTGGTATTACCCGAAGGTATTGACCTATTTTTTCTGCCTAGTCATATCAAATCCGGTAGCATCGGTGTAATTAAACCTGAATTTTCGGCCACCAATGGTACTTGGTTATAGCCTTGATGAGAAACTGCTGTGTTAAAAGAACTTGACAACGCTCAAACAGAATTTATTCTAACTCTTCGAGGCAAGATAATGAACGATTCATTGGAAGTGGAATGAGCTGATACCTATCCCACACTTTGCGCTCTGCACTAACCAGTTATAAGGGCGATCGCTTTACCTTACAAAACCTTACAAACACTTTCTTCGCAAGGTATAAATGAGCGATCGCTACTTATGCCTTAGCTATCAATAGTTAAACTGCTGATTTTTCATCTTATCCATTCCAAAACAGCTTCTTGCTTTGTATTAGTGCGACGTTCCGGGGTTTCACGAGCGAACTTCATGTGTATAGAGCGGTTTTGTTCGCCATCGACTGCCACTGCCATGATAGGATAATCAATTAAACCATCAGGGAAGGCCATCTGGAAACGGAAAGTACCATCAGAATTGAGTTTAATAGGTCGTCCACCAATAGTGACAGTAGCATCCGGTTCCGTTGCTCCGTGAATAATGAGTTCCGCATCAGCAACTAACCAGAACTTGCGGGGACGAACTGGTGGCATAGAAGCAGCAACACCTGACATATTCATGCCCATGCCGGAAGTAGTTAAACCTACACCTGACATATTCATGCCCATGCCGGAAGTAGTTAAACCTAACCCTGACATATTCATGCCCATGCCGGAAGTAGTTAAACCTAACCCTGACATATTCATGCCCATGCCGGAAGTAGTTAAACCTACACCGGAAGCAGTTAAACCTACACCGGAAGCAGTTAAACCTACACCGGAAGCAGTTAAACCTACACCGGAAGCAGTTAAACCTACACCGGAAGTAGTTAAACCTAACCCTGACATATTCATGCCCATGCCGGAAGTAGTTAAACCTAACCCTGACATATTCATGCCCATGCCGGAAGTAGTTAAACCTACACCTGACATATTCATGCCCATGCCGGAAGTAGTTAAACCTAACCCTGACATATTCATGCCCATGCCAGAAGCAGTTAAACCTACACCTGACATATTCATGCCCATGCCGGAAGTAGTTAAACCTACACCGGACATATTCATGCCCATGCCGGAAGTAGTTAAACCTACCCCTGACATGGTTTGACCTAACCCTGACATATTCATGCCCATGCCAGAAGCAGTTAAACCTACACCGGACATGGTTTGACCGACACCAGAAGCCGTTAAACCTACCCCTGACATGGTTTGACCTAACCCTGACATATTCATGCCCATGCCAGAAGCAGTTAAACCTACACCGGACATATTCATGCCCATGCCGGAAGTAGTTAAACCTACCCCTGACATGGTTTGACCTAACCCTGACATATTCATGCCCATGCCAGAAGCAGTTAAACCTACACCGGACATGGTTTGACCGACACCAGAAGCCGTTAAACCTACCCCTGACATGG
>NZ_JAAHGM010000101.1:0-3006 GCF_010692625.1 Okeania sp. SIO2C2 | reverse complement strand
GTTAAACCTACCCCTGACATGGTTTGACCTAACCCTGACATATTCATGCCCATGCCAGAAGCAGTTAAACCTACACCGGACATGGTTTGACCGACACCAGAAGCCGTTAAACCTACCCCTGACATGGTTTGACCTAACCCTGACATATTCATGCCCATGCCAGAAGCAGTTAAACCTACACCGGACATGGTTTGACCGACACCAGAAGCAGTTAAACCTACACCGGACATGGTTTGACCGACACCAGAAGCAGTTAAACCTACACCGGACATGGTTTGACCGACACCAGAAGCAGTTAAACCTACACCGGACATGGTTTGACCGACACCAGAAGCAGTTAAACCTACACCGGACATGGTTTGAGTAGCTCCAGAGATATTGCCACCAGATGACCACATCCCTATACCTGATGCCATAGTATAGGAACTGACTCCTTCTTCAATCATTTGGCCTGAACCAGGAACCATTTGAATAGAGCCAAACATGGAACCAGCAATCCTTTGATTCTCGACTTCAGCTATACCGAACATCTCTTCATAAATATCATCGGGATGATCATGAAAAGTAATTTTGCGACTGGCAGGAACCAGTTCCATAAAGGTTTTGCCGTGTAAATCTTCATCCCAACTCACTGTAATGAATTGGTCATCAATCCAATCCGAGGGATAAACTGGTGGAATATGCACTCGCTCAGAACTAGCTAAAACTAACCACCGACCATCAGCACATCGATACCCTATTTCCACGACATAGTCGCGATCGCTTACTGGAATTGGTATGTACCATTCACGAGCTAATTCATCACAAGGATATTCCTGAATGCTATGAGGGCTTTGGTAGCTTAATTTTATGTCAGTCACATCATAGATACGCAGGGCTAATTGCTGTCCCCCCTGACGACGTAACTCTTCTTTCTGTCCATTAGGAATATCCCAATAGGCATATGCCCACTCTGGATCTCGTGGCATTAAAACTATTCGGCTTTGAGTATAACCATTAGGTAAATCTGTTAAACCTTCATCAATGGATGAAAGAAAATCATCATTGTTGTTTTCTTGCCCTAATTCAAATTTTTTTGCTTCCACCTCTTCTTGTATTTCTAATGTTGAAGGTGGAGCGGATGGGATATGGCTAATACCTTGAGCTTCCATAACTGATGCCAGTAGCTGTGCTTTACGCATTCTGCTGTAACGAGATATACCTAGATCACTAGCGACTTTGCGTAGTTGTCGCAAAGTCATCTCTTCTAGAGGTGGACGTTCTTGAACCATTCTGTATGTTCTCCTATTTTTTTACAGTGTTTAGTATTTCATTTCCCAAAACCTAACAAGAAATTAGATACAATTTCTTGTTTTTTTGAAAGACTCTTTTTCCGACTCCAACAAATACTTGAAGGATCTTAAGAGTTTCGAGATATGTAGAAACGATAAGAACAGCGTTTTTTAGGGATCGCCGGGATCGCCTTTCAATGTATATCTTGCAGAAAATTTCAGATTTGGTCAAGAGTGCTTACTCAAAGATTATGAGTATACATACGGGTTTATAGGCAATTCTAGATGTCTAATGTTATGGTTTCTTAACATTACTAAATTTATAATAAATCATAATATAATTAATTAATAAATTTATCTTATAACTATATTAAAAATTACTAATAAATATTCTTATTTAGGTAGTGCTAAAGAGGAAAGGATGAGGCTATAGGTAACTATGTTACTAGGATTCAAAACTGAGTTGCAACCCACAAATCAATAAAAAACATTACTGGCCAAACACGCTGGTGTGGCTCTTCATGCCTGGAATTAGGGATTATAGCTGACTAGAAACATCCTTAATCACAATTCTATTAATCCTGATAGCAAAATTAAATTTCCTACTGCTATTGAATTGGCCTTTGATTTTGGTAGCAATGGTTAAACCTCAAAACCTATTGGTACTACGAAGTGTCTAAAACAGCACCTCAATATGCTTTGAGATATTTGTCATCAGCTTTGAAGCTCAAATCAAATGAAATATAGGTTTTATGTCTAAAAACTCAACTGCCAGCGATGAATTCGACAAAGAAAGTTCTCCTGATTTGATTTTTTCAAAATCTGATTTCCATAATCTATCTAGGTTTAATCTTTCTTCACTTCCAAATCTAGTTTCTTCACTTGTAGTTAGAGAACCTTGCCTTTTCCGCCTTATGTATAAAAATTTATCAATGTTTCTTATATTCATTGAAAAATAAGCTCTCAATAGAAATGTGAGTCCGATGCAAATCTTCTAACAGTGGAGAATCCACCAGCTTTTAAAATACTATTTCTCTTTACAAATGAAGTTGGAAAAAAAAGAGGATGGCTTGCATTTTTACATAAAGCTTTTGTTACTTCAATAGGAAACCTAATAGCAATAATTTTTTTCTGAATTTCGTCAATTCTTAACTCATAACATCCAGCCATCTCAACAAAGGGATTCTGTACCGCATAATTGTATAATTCAATGAAGCGATCTTTCGTGGGTTATCATCCGAGTCTTGAAAACATAGATATTGAGTATCAGCTTCCTGGCACCCATGATTTCTAGCAACATAAGGACCAAGATTAAATGGTTTTACTGATCTATACTGGACAGTAAAAAGTTTTTTGATTCAAAATACAATTGGTTTCATGTGACAAAATGCTCCAGATTCGACCGTCTCGTGAATGGCGATCGAGTACTTAAGAATTTTGTCAAAAAGACATCTGGTGAAAAATCAATAAATTGTGATAGAGTCATATAAAATGTAATTTTTTATGGCTAATGATCACCAGTATGCTTGACTACATTCACAATCATCCACAAGAATCAGAACGTTTATTAGGTATCAAGTATGAACAGTTAGAAAAATTCTTAAAACCAGCCGAAAAACTCCACTGCGGATAACCAAGAGATAGCCACAGCTAAAAAAGTTAGAATAATTGCTTCTGGTGGTGGTAGACCACCTAAATTATCCATGTCAGAACAAATTATTTTAACCTTAACTTA
>NZ_JAAHGM010000100.1:0-17591 GCF_010692625.1 Okeania sp. SIO2C2 | reverse complement strand
TTAGATGGGGAGTGGGAGTTCAGGTGGGGGCTGGTCGGCGATGGGAGATGGGGAGATGGGGAGGTGGGGAGATGGGGAGATGGGAGGATGGGGGGATGGGGGGATGGGGAGATGGGGAGAGGGGGAGATGGGGAGATGGGGAGATGGGGAGATGGGGGATGGGGGGATGGGGTGTATTGAAGTATTTTTAATTCTTGCTTCAATCAATTCACGACTCCGTGCCTCTAAAATTTTTACGCGGGTAAATATATCAAAAATCGCTCCTTGGAAATGGAATGAATTAATTATACCAATTCCCAAAAGTAGTGCTATACTTGGGCAATACTTCAGTTGTCAACTAATCAGCACAATCCGAATCACTTTGTATGCTAATTTTAGCTCGCGAATGATGTTAATTATTCTTATGTTTGCTTCTCCCCCATTCCCCTACTCCCCTACTTCCCCTCCTGGGAGGGGTTAGGGATGGGTCCCCTACTCAACAAAATGTAGAAAAGTTTTTGAGAAATGGTATTACTTATCCCACACTTTACCGAAAAATTGTGGGTATGCGCCTCCCCTTTTAAGGGGATAATAAAAAAAAATTTTCATGAATTTGTCAATCCTCTTCAATTTCTTTTCAAGGAGAGGTAATTATTCATTATTCATTATTCATTATTAATTGTTGAATGATGCACTACCGAAATTATCAATTTTTGGCGTTGGTGAAGCGCGTGTATGATATTAATTTTCATTACTTAGGAGTCAGGAGTCAGGAGTCATATCATGTCCGGTAGCATCGGTATTGTATAGAGAAGGTAAGGAAAATGGAAGAGGGAAGATGGAGGAGAAAGAAGGTTTCAGAGTCAGAAAAAAACTTAAACAGGACTTACGCAAATTGACCTTTAAAGCACCATCTGTAGGGGCGAATGGCATTTGCTAACGCAAAGCTCCGCTAACGCCCTAGCTATATGTAGAGTCCCTGCGTAAGTCCTGTTAAATTTCCTGTAGATATTCACCCTTGGGTTTACACAAACGATTGCCTTCGGACATGATATCAGGAGTCAGGAGGGAAGAAAGAAGAAAAAACAGGAGTAGAAGGAGAAAGTTTTTTGGTCGCGTAAAGGTCACTGAGTTCTATCGAACTCTTATCCGGGCATGATATCATACCTCAAATCACCAACGCCCAATTTTTTTCCCCTACTCCCTAGTCACTACTCCCTCTTTTCTGAAAATGTCTATTAGTTATTATTCTTGTAACCAAACAGAAACTGACCCGCCATTACACCGAAATTTAGCCCAACCAGAGTCATTAGTATAAATGGGTTCCTGAATATGTTCCGTGAGGTCATAAAACTTAGCATTTGGTTTACCCACTTCCATCCACTTGTAACCTGGATAGCTATCACTCATAATTACAGCCATTGCTTTTGGATGTTCTTCAGTACCCAAACGAGTCCAACCTACAGTATTGTAATGATCGAAATAATCATATTGCTCCCCATAAGCATAATATTTCCGGGCAAAAAGTAACTTATCAATTATCCAACGGTGGGATGGTAAGAAAATCTTGTAACGGTTGCCATCTTTCCCATAATCTTCATACTCTGCACCATAATAGTCAGCATAAAAAATGCAAGGATATCCTTCACGACGCAACAAAATAATGGCATAAGCTAAAGGCTTAAACCAAGATTCAACAGGAGCTTCCAATGCTTGTAAAGGTTGTGAGTCATGGTTTTCCACAAAAGTCACAGCATTGACCGGACGTTCCTGCATTAAAGTACCGTTGAGAATATAGCGCATATCATAATGCCCACCCGATTTACTCGCATAATAAAAGTTGTAATGTAGAGGAACATCAAACACAGACATTCTGCCACCAACTGAATTAATATACCAGTGCAACGTACCAATATCGTTGAACCAATATTCACCCACCATAAATAAATCTTTCTGAAAATAATCCTCTAATATATCAATCCAAAGGGGAAAAAACCAAGAAGAAATATGTTTAATGGCATCAAGTCGAAAACCATCAACCCCAGTAGTTTCCAGATACCATTTACCCCAACGTATCACTTCATCGCGAACTTCTCTACTCTGGAAATCAATATCGCATCCCATCAGGTAAGCATAGTTGCCATTTTCCAACGCTACATAATCATCAAAGCTTTTCCCTTCAAATAGATATATAGTATTTTGTTCCTTGCTATAGTCATCATAATCTACTGCATCAAAATGCCACCAATGCCACTCAAAGTCAGAATACTTTTTTTGCCGACCAGGAAATGGAAAATGAGTATAACCTTTAACTTCACGCATTCCACCCTTGGGATGAATGCGGTTATCCTTGGAAAAAGGAGTTGCTTTGACAATTTCTGTTCCATCAGCACCCATGCGGTGGTTGAGAACTCCATCAGCATAGACATCAATACCAACATTGTGTAGAGCTTGAATAGCATCTAAATATTGTTGGCGATCGCCATATTTGGTCCGAACAGTACCTTTTTGGTCAAATTCCCCCAAGTCATACATATCATAAACCCCATATCCCACATCATAAGTCCCCCCTATACCTTTGTAAGCTGGTGGTAACCACATGGCGGTAAAGCCTGCATCTGCTAATTCTTGGGCCATACTTGCCACTTGATTCCACAGGATAAGATTTGGGTCAATATACCAGTGGAAATATTGTATCATTACGCCGTTAATTTCTGCCATGTTCGGAAATCCTCAAATCTATCAATATGATTATGGCTGTTTCGTGGGGGTGAAGCAATAGCGAAATTCTTGAAAGGATTACTGTTCCTCATTTTTAGCCATTCTCAGCCTTTCCTTCTGACTTCTGACTCCGGACTCCTCCGTTGGATTGGCGATGTACAGGAGGGAACAGGAGGAGAAAGTTTTTTATTAGGCTATTATCCGGACATGATATGAAAAGGAATATAGAACCCATTTGATATCTATTTAAAAAGAGGTGGGGAGGTGGGGAGGTGGGGAGGTGGGGAGTATTTTTCAACCTGCTTGGTGCCAGTTTCCTCTCTTGGTCAGCATTCCCTTGGGTCTGAACCGACGCGGGATCTGACCGCTCTCTTGGTCGAGCAGTGCGCCCTGCGGGTTCCCAAGGAGCTGTGGGCGGGACCTGCATCCGCCCTTTATCAGCCACTTAAAGCAACTGCCATACGCAAAGCGTCTCTGTTAGCGTAGCTCATCCGAAGGAGGAAAGAGATACCCGAAGGACGCGGAGTCCCATCCGCTTTTTCCTTTATACCTTCCCTACTTTCTGACTTTTGATTTTTTAATTATGACTTATGACAAAAAACTGAATCAGCGACAAAGATACCACTCAGGGGTTCTATAGGAACTTTCTATGGCATATCCCTACAAGGGTTGGAGAATTTAAGAAAAGGAATATTTAATTTATATTCAAAATTTTGAAAAAACTGGGACAAGTTTTAGGTTTGGCTCAAAGCCGAATTTTCTTGGACATATTCAACAGTGTTCATAACCGAATCAATCTCAACTTCTGCACCTGCGCGAACCACAAATTCACTGGGTCCAAATTCTGTACTAACATTTCCCCATATGTCTAATATTTTTTTTAATTTATATGCCATGATTTGATAATTGAGTTAAATTTATTAAAAGTAATATTAGTTAAGGTATGCTGAGATAAAATGAACCCACTAAATCGATTTTCCGATCGAGCCGAAGATTATGCTCAGTATAGACCAAATTATCCAAAAGAAGCGATAACTTTAATGATTTCTGGATTTGAAAATCCTTCAGAATTATTAGCAGCAGATATTGGAGCTGGTACAGGTATTGGTTCTAGAATGTTAGCTGAACAAGGTATTAATGTCATAGCTATTGAACCAAACCTTAAAATGAAGAATGCTGCTCAATCTCACCCTTTAATAGAGTTTAGAGAAGCAACGGCAGAAGCGACTAATCTTCCTAATGAATCAGTTGATTTAGTAACTTGTTTTCAAGCTTTTCATTGGTTTAATCTTGAACCTACTTTACAGGAATTTCACAGAATTTTAAAACCCTCTGGCAAATTAGCACTTTTATGGAATAACTGGAATAGAGAAGATGGATTTACTAAAGAAAATAGTAACTTAATGAAGCAGATATGTAAACATCATTCAAACACTAAAAAAAAGCGACGCTCTTCAATTGCCTCCATAGAAAAAAGTTCCTATTTTGTCAATTTTCAACATTCAACATTTACTCACAGACAAGAGTTGGATTTGCCAGGATTAATAGGTCGTATTATGAGTTCGTCATCAGTGCCAAATCAAGGTTATGAACGAGAACAAATTATGGCAAATTTGAAAGCATTATATGAGCGATGGGTAGATAAAAAAGGTCTAGTTTATTTACTATATCGTACAGAACTATATGTTGCTGAACCCAGGTTAATAATTACTCCAAATCAGTTTTGACAGAACTTAGTAATGCTGTCAGAAAATTTTATTTTTATTTCTACTTAAAAAAATAACTTTGAGCGCCGAGTATTAATTGTGTAGAAAAAATCGTTAAAAATATGATATCAAATCCGTTTAATTAGGTATAAAAATATTGTCCATCTTCACCATTGCCAAATCTTTATAACTGTTTTCCCTCCTGACTCTTGTACGTCGCTAATCCGATGTCTCCCCTACCTGACTCCTGACTCCTACCTTCAAAAAATTTTATACCGATGCTACTGGATTTTATATGACATCAGTCAGATAGACTTTCAATACGCCGACCTCTTCCCTTGAAGAAGGAGACAGGAGACAGGAGACAGGAGACAGGAGGAAAATTACATGGGGATTCTAACCCCAAGTAATTTTGAACACCGTGTAGACGGTGAGGTATTAAACCCACAAAGAAAATGATAATTATTGTCCTCCATTGCTGACTATTTTAATGCACCATTTTAGCTGTGTCGGTCCACTACTACTAAAAAGCTAATATGACAGATAAACCTACAGATTATGCTGCTATTCTCCAAGCTGCAGGAAATCAATTACTATTACCTCCAGAGTGGTTAAAAATTGGTGCAAAAATTTATTCTCCTGAATATGGTATTGGTCAAATTACAGCAGTATTAGGCAAACGTTTAATTGTAGACTTTCTAGAAAATCCCACCCCAGTACATTTTCCTGATTGGCAAATAGCAATTAATCAAAAACAAATTCATCAAAGAGATAGTAAAAATTTTCAGACTAAGAAGTTAAAACAGCCAGAAAAATTAAAGATTACTTCAGCAGAAATAGCAGCTATTCCTCGACCAGTTTTTCAAAAAATAGCCCAAGATTTTTTAGATAAATTAGTAGCTATAAAAAATACAGCACCAACTCCAGGAAAACTTTATCCTTTGCCAAAAGATTTACCAATTACTCTACAAAATTCTCTTGCTCAAAAGAATATTACAGAACTCTATGAACATCAAATTGAAGCATTAACTTCTCTGAGAAAAAAATTAGACCTTTGCATCTTTACCCCCACAGCTTCTGGCAAAACTCTCTGTTATAACATCGCTATTTTAGAATCATGTTTACAACAACCTCAGACCACAGCATTATATATTTTTCCTCTCAAAGCATTAGCATTAGACCAGATGCAAAAACTTGAAAAAATGGTGTCATACTTTCCCGAAAATTCTGTCAAAATTGGATTAATTACAGGTGACACATCCTCAAAACAAAGGAAAAAATTATTTATCCCCAACCCACCCAATATTTTAGGAGTCAGTCCAGATTTATTACACTATCAACTATATAGAGTTAGAAGCAAAGATGGAGAAGGATGGCGTAAATTTTTTCAACAACTCCGCTATGTAGTTATAGATGAATCTCATACTTATAGAGGTGCTTTTGGCGCTCATTTTGCTAATCTAATGCGCAGGTTAAAAATGGCGGTAGACCGAGTAGGAGGAAGTTCAGAAAAATTACAATTTATCTTTAGTTCAGCTACTATTGGCAACCCCGCAGAAATGGCAATGAGATTTAGCGATCGCTCTGACGAACCGGAACGACTTCATCTAATATCAAAAAGTGGTGCTGATAGTGCTGGTAGAACAATTTTATGTCTGGAACCTAGTGAAACTGCTAACCCCGATGCTTGTCAAATAATTTTGTCTTGGTTACGCCACGATTTAAGTGGAATAGTATTTTGTAATTCCCGGAGTACTGTTAAAAAACTCCTGGGCATAATTAAGCGAATAGCTGATAAGAATGGAGAGAGTTATTTGGCAGATAAAGTGGCAATTTTTTATGGTTCTTTGCAATTTAATAGACGACAGGATATTATCCAAAAATTAGAAGCTGGTATAGTAAAAGTTATTCTTTCTACTTCTGCATTAGAAGCAGGAATTGATTTACCAGGACTTGATTGTTGTTTGGTGCGTGGTTATCCTGGTAGTTTAATGTCATGGCGACAAAGAATTGGTAGAGCAGGACGTAGAAATCCTGGGTTGGTGATGTTTTTACCAGTAGCTCAAAACCCGTTGGATAATTTCTATGGAAATCAACCAGATTTATTATTAAATGGTGAGGTGGAAAGTGCTGCTTTTAATCCAAATTATCCGACTATTTTGGGCAAACATTTAGAATGTAGTTGTGTAGAAAGTGGTGTACCTTTGAATGAAATAACAGAACGTTTTGGAGAAGTAGCTGGAGCTATTGCTGATAGTTTATTGAAACAAGAAAAAATCTATATTACTAACTCTTCTGAACTTTGGGGATATGGTTATCCTCATCGGGATATTAATATTCGCGGCCATGCTCAAAATGATGTGGAATTAATCAATATTAATACTGGAGAAACTTTTGAAAAAATGCAAATGAGTCTTGCCCATCAGGAAGTTTTTCCAGGGGCAATTTATTTAGCCCAAAATTATGACAGCGAGTTAATAATTTATCGTTCTGAGAATCTCGACTTAGATACAAAAAAAGCAATTTTAAAACCTTTAGGCAAAAATTCTAATTTAGAAAGCAAACCAAAAACTGAGTTAGTTATTCAAGAAACTCAGCAATTAGCAAAATCCCAAATAATTCAAACAAATATTCCACACGCTAGATTGAGATTAAGTTTAATCTGGGGAGAAATTACCTCTTCAGTAACAGGATATGATTTGTTTGCTACTGAATATATAAAAGGAGGTGAAATTACTAGAATTGTAGATGGAGGTAGTTTCGATCCACCCTATAAAACTCAATATCAAGCTCCAGTTGTGAAGGTAGAGATAAATCATGTTTTTAGTAATGTTATACGGGAAAATATTAGAGAAATTAAGGAGAAAATCAAAGAGAAGTATCAAGACAAAATTCCAGATAAGTTCAAAAATTTATGGAGTTGTAATTCAGATTTTATTGCATTGCATAGTATGGGACATCAACTAATGTTTGCTGTGCCTTTAGTAGTGTTAAGTTCGAGTCAGGATGTTCAATGGTTTGTGAAGCAAGAGAGAGGAGAAACTATCGGTTATTTTTTTGATACTTGCGATGGTGGAAATGGTGCGAGTGAAGCAATTTTTAATCAACTGTTGAAGTTTGCAAAGAAGGCAACAGAATTAGCAAAAAATTGTGATTGTGAATATGGTTGTCCCCGCTGTTTAACTCACCATAGTTGTCCTCAGCAAAATAGAGGTTTATATAAAGATTTAGGGTTGTTAATTTTGGAGGCGATCGCTGTTTAGGGAGTAGGGAGTAGGGAATAGAAAACAAGAAAAACAACTGTACCTCAGTAACTTGAGAAACGCTATATCGCCACTCGGTTATTCAGTCAAACTCTTACAAAGTTATATATGATATAATTATGAGTATTGACAACTGATAACTGAAATTACACAGTTTTTGATGAGATTTTTATCCCTATTATTTGGTTAGAATAAAATTTATGAATACTGATATAGCTTTGTGGAAAGTTGTAATTAATCTGCCTGAATCTCTGAAAAAAGAACTGTTGAATTATGCAGAATATTTACGAGAAAAATATCCGAATAATCCACAATCTACAGAAAAGATGGAAACTGTTAAGGGTTATGGTAGTTGGGCAGATAAAATTATTATGTCAGATGATTTTGATGAACCATTAGAAGATTTGGCAGAATATATGTAATATGAAATATCTTTTGGATACTCATGCTTTTCTTTGGTATTTACTGGGTAATACTAATTTATCAATTAAAGCAAAAGATATTATTGATAGTAAAGAAGACTTGTATTTTAGTATTGTTAGTCTTTGGGAAATTGCTATTAAAATTAATATAGGTAAGTTGCAAATAAATCGACCTATGGAAGATTTATCTCAAGAATTGCAATATATGAATATTTCAATCTTACCAATTATAGATAAAGATATTGAATTATACTCAGCACTTACTTTACCATCAAATCATCGAGATCCTTTTGATAGAATGTTAATTGTTCAAGCTATGAATTACTCTCTTATTTTGATTAGCAGAGATGTTAAGTTTGATGCTTATCCCATTCAAAGGTTATGGGATTGAAGTCAATATAAATAGGGTTTCCTAATTAAATCTAAAAGCATTGATATCTAAAGACTTTAACCTTTTTGGGGTCGAAAAAAGTGCCTGGTATCACGTCTAAAACGCTCAAAAAGGAGCGTATTTTAGGCGCATAGTTGGGCATAAAAATCACTCTGACAATTCTTACTCCTACCTCCTCGCTCATTCCCATTTCTCCTGTCTTCCCCTCCTGGGAGGGGGAGGGGCGAGGGGTGGGTTGTCTCCTGTCTCCTACCCGTACTAAAAGACTTTTTCAGCTTCTTTTCAAGGAGAGGTAATTATTAATTATTAATTGTTAATTTCTGACACTTTCTTCTCAATTTCACCATAAAAAAGCCATCCATTTGTTCTCTATGAGGCCAAACTTTTACCCATCCTTCCGCAGTGGGAGCAATAATAAAATCAATAGTTGGCGCTTCAATTTCCCACTCAGAATTATTGGTCAAAAACTTCTCAATCACCTCCTCATTTTCTAAAGGATAAATTGTACAAGTTGCATATACCAAAACTCCGGCTGGTTTGACCCATTTGGCAGTATTTTCTAATAACTCACTCTGAAGTTTTGAGAGCTTTTGAATATTCTCTGGAGTTTGTCTCCACCTTGCATCCGCTCGACGGTGTAAAGTTCCTAAACCAGAACAAGGTGCATCTAATAAAACTCGGTCAGCTTGATTAATAAATTCAGGAAAACTTCGACTATCTCCTATATAAATAGAAATAGATTTTAACTGCAATCTTTCAGAATTTTGTTCTAACATTTTTAGTCGAGAAGGTGTTTTATCAATAGCAAAAATCTTGCCATTATCTCCTATTAATTCTGCTATGTGAGTTGTCTTACCTCCAGGGGCAGCACAAGCATCAATAATTATTTCTCCTGGTTGTGGATTTAATAAATAACTAACTAATTGAGCGCTACTATCTTGAACTGACCACCAACCCTCTTTATAACCGGGTAATTTTTGGATTGAACCTACTGCACCTGTTAATCTTAAAAGTTGGGGAAATTGAGGTATCCAGTTAACAGAAATACCTGTATTTTTAATTGCTGTTTCTACTTCTGTAATTGAGGTATTAAGCGGATTAATTCTTAAATCAAGACTCGGCGATTGATTGAACCATGAACATAATTCTTCGGTTTCTCTTAAACCTAATTTATCTATCCAATATTCAACTATCCAGTCAGGAAAACTATATAATATTCCTGATTTTTGTACTGGATTTTTGGGCAAGTCAATCGTCAATTCTCGCCGAATATATTCTCTGAGTAAACCATTAATAAAACCAGTTAATTTAGCCAGTTTATTTTCTTTTGCTAGCTCAACTGTAGTATTAACTGCTGCTGATTCGGGAATTTGTGCTAAATAGGATAATTGATATAAACCAATATGGAGAATTATCCGTAAGTCTGGATGTTGTTGGTGAGATTTCTTTTTTGCTAATCGATCGATAATTGCATCAAGCGATCGCTGCTTTCTCACACATCCATAAACTAACTCTGTAACTAATCGACGGTTGGCATCAATTAAGTCATTTTTTCTCAAATGTTTATCTAGAGCAAAATCAGCAAAAGCTTCTTTTCGATACACTTCTTGGAGGATAATAAAAGCTAATTGACGAGGATTATTATTCACTACAATTAATTAAAAACAAATTAATAACTTTTTTGATTAATTACGAAATTATAGCATGATAATATAAATGCATAATTTTAACTTTAAAGAAGCGGTCACCACTCAGCACTCAGTAATCAGTAGGATTATTTTTTTTACGTTTAGAAAGGGATTTCAAAACCTCCTAAACTATCCGGTTTATAGAAAGCGGGGATTTTAACCCAGAGTTCTAAAAGCTGATAGCTAGTTAAACTGTTCAAAATTTAAAATGGGTAGACAAATATTGACTGATTGAATAGTAAGCATTTCCTAGAGCTAATAGTTGAAAAGTCTTTCCCTATTCCCTATTTTCTTGAATAGTTTACTAAAATAAGTAGTCAAACAAAACTAATTGTATATTTGATAGTCCGATTAAATAGGTAGGAAAAATTATTTTTATAGCATTGATTAAAGAAGTGAGGTACAACATATTGCCTATTGCCTATTCCCTGTTTCCTCTTCCCCATTAAAAAATGAAATTACAACTAGAAAACCAATTTTTTGTCGTAGGTCTAGCAATATTTGCAGAGAATCTAAAACTATTAGAAACATTTTTTTCTCATCTGCCAAAACAACTAAATATTGTATTCATAATAGTAGTCCAAAATCAATCTGCTAATTTTCCCAGTCACCTTGTCCAACTTCTAAAAGGAAAAACGATCCTCACAGTCCATAAAATAGAAGATGGAATGATAATAAACCCCTGGACTGTATATATTGTGCCAGAGGGAAAATATCTACACTTATGTAATGTTGATTGAGTATGAATGGATTGGAAAAATCTGTAGAATTATCAAACATACCAATCAAAAAGGTACTCGTTTTGAATATGTCTTGTCTTGTATTAATGATAACAAACCTTTTTTTACACCACACACGAAAAATTAATGCCTGTGTCTGTCGATCGCCTATAATATCAACAAGTCCGGCAGCGTCTGTATAATAAAAGGTTGTTTCTAGTAGTCAGTAGGAATAGCTTCAATATCATTTTTGAGGGCCTGCGCAATTCCTTTTTCTCAAAGATCAATCTGACTTCCAGCATTTTAGTTGACCTCATTATTTATAACTTTCTTGAGTGCATACTGCTATCATGGCCAATCCTATCGTTATAGCAAGCTACTACCCAACACATAGCGCTATAATATCATGTCCGGTTGAACAGTTATAAATAAATGATGGAGGAGTCAGGAGTCAGGAGGACTTCCTCAGGAGTCAGAAGGGAATAAAGAAGAAGAAAGAACAGGAGAAGGATAAAGTTTTTTGGTCGCGTAAGCGGAACGGAATTCTATCACGCTCTTATCCGGACATGATGTAACTCACTTTGATGGCATTGTAAGTACGCGCCAGACAATAAAACCTGCAAATAAAACATAACCTGCTACTCCTACCCAGTCTTGCCAACTTCCAGATAATTGACTTTCCATAATTTCACTTCCTATTAATTTTGACTTGTATATCATATCAAATCCGTTTAATTCGGTATAAAAAAAGGCGTTGCACAGTGGCGAATGATTTGAGATTTTTGATTGAATTTGATTTTGGATTTGATAATTGCTAGAACAATTAATATTAGGTTTTTTTAGTCAAAGTCTAAACCTCTTTTTGGCAGTATCATTCCATAATGTGCAACCCCTAAAAAAATGTTCCATCTTCAACCATTACCAAATATTTAATGTTCCATCTTCAACCATGACCAAATATTTCTCGATCTCTCCATCTCCCCATCTAATTACACCGATGCTACCGGATTTGATATGACTTACGCATGAACGCGATTGGTAGGGTGTGTTAGCGATAGCGCACAAACTCTATAGCGCTGTGCGCAGGCAACAGGCAATAGGCAACAACTCATCTGGGGGAATAAAAAGCTGATAATATAAGACTTTTAGCTATTGGACACCTCCTGTGATTTGTAAATATGCCAGCGCACATTGCTATACTTCTATTGTCAGTGCCTAAGTCCTGTTATAGCAAATTATGGGTTACTTAGGACTTATACTGATAATCAACCGTAAGACAGGGAAATATTTTTCCCACTGTTGCCTGTTCCCTGCTATAGACTATCATAATTATTGATTGTTGTAAAAAATATAGAAATTAATCACTCAAAACTTGCAAAAGATCGCCAACCGCTACACTCCCATCACTATCAACAGTTGCCAATACTCCCGTGTGAGCGTGACCAAATTTTTCTTTCAACACCGATAATAAAGGAATATCGCGATCACCTGTTTCTGGATCGACCTCAATATTCATACACCGTCCAATTTTAGCAGTAACAGTAATTTGAGCATTACCCAAGCGCAACTGTTTTCCTACCAAGTCAAACTCTGACCAAGCATCCATGCCATCCACAACTACATTAGGACGAAACCTCTGCACATCTAATATCTTGCCTGCTTTTTCTCCTAAATCATCCATAGTTGCCTGACTAATAATAGAAATATGTACAATTTCGCGGTCGGGATAACGAGTTGTATTACCATTTCCCACTAACTGCACAGGAGCTTTTTGAGGATGACGCGCTCCTTTATTCGGTGTGAGAGTAGTCAAATAATCTGTGAAAAAAGCACTAATGCGATCGCGTTCCTCAGATAAATCTGCATTTGCCTTCAGCAACTCAACTTCCTGTCGTCGCACAGTCAAAAATCCAGTTTCTGGGTCAAACTCACAATTCAAAGCAGCTAAACCAGGCCAGTCATTTTGTACTGCAAAATGCTTTTTACTCATCCAAGGTATAACTTCTGGTATTGTAGAGTTATCAGAGTCGAGAAACATCAAAGCAAAAGCGCGATCGCCTTTAATGCCATATCCTGAAGTGAGGAAAAAATCCTGGCAATTTTTAGGAGTTAACCCTTTAATTGGGTGAATAAATAATTGTTTAACTGTTGCTAATTTCATGTTATTTTTTATTATTGGAGATGCTAGTGGAAAAAAATTAGACCCTTATCTGTTGGGTTTGCTAGCGCTTAACCCAACCTACTTTATTACAAGTTTATATCATTATGCGTTTTCCTGCTCCCTAAAACTTATCATTTTGTACCTCACACTTTTTGGGAATTACTATTGCTATATTAGAGAGTGTTTATAGAACCCATTTGAGATCTATATAATTATGGTGTAAGAGTCTTTTCGCGCATCAATTTTGAGGAAAAATCATATGAAGGAGTGTTGAATTTTTTGTATGATCTCTCCCCACATCTTCCCTCCTGTCTCCTGTCTCCTGTCTCCTGTTTCCTAGCTAAAAAAACTTGATATTTATGAAGATACGCTTAGGGGTTCTATATTATGAATATAATGTAGTAGACTTACACAGCTAAAACTGTGCATTAGTTTTTAACTTGAAAACTCTTACTTTTGAATGCATGACTTTTGACTTTTGAATTGAATCTAATGCACCATTTAAGGTGTGTCAGTCCAGTAGAGTACGTTAGTATCACGTAACGCACTATCCCACAGCTAGGCAATGTTTTTTTTCCACTGTTGCCTGTTGCCTGTTGCCTGTTGCCTATTCCCTGTTGCCTGTTCCCTGTTCCCTGTTCCCTGCTATAATACCTAAAAAAATTGAATCATAATTCTCATCGTTATTTACAAAAAGAGTGGAAATGCACTCAAGTAGGACTATTACTGTTTCCTATATTACCAACTATAGGTATATTAACTCTAATTTTTGCCGTTATTAGTACTTGGCAACAAAAATGGCGCAGCATTATTCGTCGTCCCCACAATATAGCCTTAGCTGGTCTTGCTGTCTGGTTAGCGATCGCTACATTTTTTGCATTAGACCGCCAGGAAGCATTGTTAGGACTAGCTAATTTATTACCATTTTTTGGAGTATTTGCTGCCTTGAGTACTCTCATTCAAACTCCTTCCCAACTGCGACGACTTTCTTGGGTAATGGTATTCTCTTCAGTACCTGTAGTCATTTTAGGTTTCGGACAGTTATTATTGGGTTGGTCTGGCCCCCTGAGTTTACAGATTATTTTAGGTTGGGTACTTGTACCACAAGGCAACCCTCCAGGGAGAATGGCTTCAGTATTTATGTATGCTAATATTCTCGCAATTTATTTGACGGTTGTATTTATTCTAGGGTTGGGGTTGTGGATTGAAAAATGGAAATTTTTATTTGGAAACAGGGTGACGACAGAGAGCGCACACTCAAAACAGAAAATGGGTCGCTTCAATATTTTTCATGGTAAGTCGTCTCAAGAATTTGTTTTTTTGACAGTAGCAATAATTAGTAATGGCATTGCTTTGGTCTTGACAAATTCACGCAATGCTTGGGGGTTAGTGGTATTTGCTGGTCTTGCTTATGCTATTTATCTTGGTTGGCGTTGGTTAGTATGGTTAGTAATGACAGCAGTGGCAACTGTATTTGGAGCTGCTTTTGCTCCTACACCTTTGCAGGAATGGTTACAAATAATTGTTCCGGAATACTTTTGGGCACGACTCACAGATCGAGATTTTGATAGACCTGTAGCCATTCTACGCAGCACCCAATGGCAATTTGCTTGGGATATGACTTTAGAAAAGCCTTGGAGTGGTTGGGGTTTGCGGAATTTTACTCCTGTGTATGAAGCACAGATGCAAATGTGGCTTGGTCATCCCCATAATTTATTCTTAATGCTAACGGCAGAAACTGGAATTCCTGCTGCTTTGTTTTTGTTTGTTTGGGTGGGTTGGATATTGGCAAAGGCAGTATTGTTATTAATGAATTGGTCATCAATTTATTCCAGAGGAGACCGTTTCATATTTTTTAGTTATTTAGTGGCTTTTGCTGCTTGTACTATATTTAATATGTTTGATGTGAGTTTGTTTGATTTACGAATTAATACCATAGGATGGTTACTTTTAGCTGCAATTTGTGGGTTTGCGAAGAAGGAAGAGGGAAGAAGGAAGAAGGAAGAAGGTGATTAGGGTGTGTGACGGCACGCTTACTATTTTGGAATCATGGTTGGTTTAACAGCTCACGCACCGCCTGCTTTGGGGTAGTGCGTTAGGTAAGACTAATATCATGTCCGGATAAGAGCGTGATCAAAAAACTTTCTCCTTTTCCTCCTCTTCATTCTTGCTTCTTTCTTCCCTCCTGTCTGCTGTCTCCTGTCTCCTGTCTCCTTCTTCAATTATCTGACTTTAATTTATGATAAAATTTCAGATAAATCTATCTAACAAATAAAGCTAGCAATGAAAGCAGAGACATCTCAGCAAAAATCTCTTCCTAACTGGGAAGAATTACTACAGGTTGCCCAACAAAATACTACGGCAAAATGGATATCAAGACCAGGACAAATACCTGCCACTGCAACAATATCTAGTCATCTTCATCAACTCAGTCCTGGGGAAAAACCTTCTGTGTTGCTCTATCGAGATACTCATGCTTGGTGTCCTTTCTGTGAAAGAGTTTGGTTTGCTTTAGAAGAAAAACAAATTCCTTTTGAAACTGAATTAATTGATTTATCAAACAAACCACAGTGGTATAAGGATATGGTACCAACAGCATTGGTTCCCGCAGCCAAAATTGAGGGAGAGTTAGTTTATGAATCTAAGGATATTCTGCTTGCGTTGGAAAAAAAATTTGATAGTTTTCCTCTATTGCCGATCGCCCCTCAAGAAAAGTCTGTGGCATTAGATATGATTGAGAATTTTGATGCCAATGGTTTAGTTAAGTCAGGATATGCGTTTCTCCGAGGTAAACCTGCTAACTATGAGCAATCTACAGAAACTATTCCGGAACAGATAGCGGCACAACTGCTGAATTTGCAAACACTTTTGAGACAAAATTAGACCAGTTAGAGCTATTATTGGGTCAATATCCTGGTGTTTATTTTATGGGCGAGTTTAGTTTGGTGGATATTATGTATACTCCAGCTATCAGAAGGTTCGCAGCAAATTTACCTGTATTCCGGGGATATTCTCTATACGACAATGACCGCTTTCCTCGACTCAATCAATGGTTGACAGCTATCAATAAACGTTCCTCTTATCAACGGATCAAACCTAGTGCTCGAACTAATAATTTGATTATGCACAAGTTATTTGGCGTACAACCTATCCATAAGAGTAAATCTCTAAGTGTTACTCAACCACAACCCCATGGAGAAGTAGAAAGTCAAACAGAAGAATATTCTATGGAGGCAGCGGCGAGATTAAGTAGTAACTACCAAACTGTGATTGCTGATATTATCAAAAATTCGGGAATTAAAAAATGGGTGAGTCAGGAGACTTTACCCAGTATTGAATCAGCTATTGATGGGCATTTGAGACGTTTAGTTCATTGTTTGATTGAAGGAAGTATTCCATTATTTTCTGACAAACCAGTTGACTCAAAAACTGACCAACAGAATGAAGAAAAAGAGGAATCTGCTGCTGATGCTGCTGTAGGAGCGATCGCCCTTGCTTTTCTCAGAAATAGAGTTTGTGTTCCTCGCGATATGAGTGCAGGGGCAGCAGTTGCTTTAGAAACAACAATTGATGCCATGTTGTCTAGCATCTACTAGACATCTCCTAGACATCTCCAGAAAAGAGGCAGTAGGCAGTAGGCAGTAGGCAGTAGGCAGTAGGCAGTAGGGGGGAAAGAATTGATAATTTCTGTGTAATAAGGGAATAGCAGAAAATAAATTATCCCAATTTTTGTACTTAGATCGTTAACTAGCTACTCTCTACTCCCTTACTTTTTCAATTTCTTCCCTACTCCCTACTCCCTTACTTTCATAGCTAATGGGATAATTTTTTATTTGGAAGTCCCTAATTGATTTGATTTTTTTACGATCGGAACTAAGTATTGTCAGGGTTAGAGCAAAACTACAAGCAAAAACTTTATTATAGCACTAGGCATTAAGATTAGGACAGCTAAGAAACTTCAAAACATTACAGTTAAAAGTTTTGACTCTAGCTGATAGCTGTTTGCGGAGCATTCCGTAGGAAATGCTGATAGCTGAATGCTGATAGCTATATAGAACCCATTTGAGATCTATATAATTATGGTAGTCAAGTCTTTTCGCGCATCAATTTTGAGGAAAAATCATATGAAGGAGTGTTGAATTTTTTGTATGATCTCTCCCCACATCTTCCCTCCTGTCTCCTGTCTCCTGTCTCCTGTCTCCTAGCTAAAAAAACTTGATATTTATGAAGATACGCTTAGGGGTTCTATAAGTAATTATCCGGAATATATTACCTATATTATGAAAGCAAGATTAAAATTGAAGTGAATCTAATTAAGGGTAATTTATGGGGCCAGAATTCGTAAGTTGGGTAATACCAAAAGTAGGGGGGTTATCTTGTGAAAAAAGCGGGCGATCGCTTAACTAAAACCCTAAATAAAACAGATATAGAAAAAGCAATTAAATCTGGAGAAAAAGCTGTGAAAGAATGGGAAAATCAGCTTCTCCCGCAACAGCTTTTATTTTATTCTGCTAAACAAGATGGTGGGAATGGAGTTAATA
>NZ_JAAHGM010000010.1:0-39713 GCF_010692625.1 Okeania sp. SIO2C2 | reverse complement strand
ACACCTATTAACGGGTAGTCTTCCCGTGACCTTACCTACTTAAAGTAGTGAGAGCACTCATCTTGAGGTGGGCTTCCCACTTAGATGCTTTCAGCGGTTATCCGCTCCGCACTTGGCTACCCTGCGTCTACCGTTGGCACGATAACAGGTACACCAGCGGTGCGTTCCTCCCGGTCCTCTCGTACTAGGGAGAACTCCTCTCAATGCTCTTGCGCCTACACCGGATATGGACCGAACTGTCTCACGACGTTCTGAACCCAGCTCACGTACCGCTTTAATGGGCGAACAGCCCAACCCTTGGGACGTACTTCCGCCCCAGGTTGCGATGAGCCGACATCGAGGTGCCAAACCTCCCCGTCGATGTGAACTCTTGGGGGAGATCAGCCTGTTATCCCTAGAGTAACTTTTATCCGTTGAGCGACGGCCTTTCCACGCAGTACCGTCGGATCACTAAGGCCTAGTTTCCTACCTGTTCGAGTTGTCTCTCTCACAGTCAAGCTCCCTTGTGCCTTTACACTCTCCGGCTGATTTCCAACCAGCCTGAGGGAACCTTTGCGCGCCTCCGTTACCTTTTAGGAGGCGACCGCCCCAGTCAAACTGCCCCCCTGAAACTGTCTCTGGGCTTGATTTAGCTCCAAGTTAGAATTCTAGCCTCTCTAGAGTGGTATCTCACCGATGGCTCCTAGTTCCCCACAAGGAACTATTCATCGCCTCCCACCTATCCTGCGCAAGAGAAGCCCGAACCCAATTCCAGGCTACAGTAAAGCTTCATAGGGTCTTTCTGTCCAAGTGCAGGTAGTCCGTATCTTCACAGACATTTCTATTTCGCCGAGTCTCTCTCCGAGACAGCTCCCAGATCGTTACGCCTTTCGTGCGGGTCGGAACTTACCCGACAAGGAATTTCGCTACCTTAGGACCGTTATAGTTACGGCCGCCGTTCACCGGGGCTTCAGTCGCTAGCTTCACTTTCGCTGACCAACTTCTTTAACCTTCCGGCACTGGGCAGGCGTCAGCCCCCATACTGCGTCTTTCGACTTTGCGGAGACCTGTGTTTTTGGTAAACAGTCGCCTGGGACTCTTCACTGTGGCCAGCTCTCGCTGGCACCCCTTCTCCCGAAGTTACGGGGCCATTTTGCCGAGTTCCTTAGAGAGAGTTATCTCGCGCCCCTGAGTATTCTCAACCACCCTACCTGTGTCGGTTTCGGGTACAGGCATCATTGGTTTATGGTGTTTAGAGCTTTTCTTGGAAGCCTGACAGATACTACTTCGCCCCCGTGGGAGCTCGGACTCACGCCTCAGCTTGGAACGTTTTCTCCGTTCCGCAACACCTTGAACGCTTACACCGGTAACCATCTTCCGGCTAGCTCACGCCTTCTCCGTCCCTCTGCACCAACCAATCACGGTACGGGAATTTTCACCCGTTGTCCATCGACTACGCCTTTCGACCTCGCCTTAGGTCCTGACTCACCCTCCGCGGACGAGCCGTCCGGAGGAACCCTTAGGGTTTCGGGGTATGTGATTCTCACACATATTTTCGCTACTCAAGCCGACATTCTCACTTCCGTTTCGTCCACACCTGCTCTCGCTAATGCTTCTTACTACTACGGAACGCTCCCCTACCAATACTAAAAGTATTCCACAGCTTCGGTATACCACTTAGCCCCGTTCATTTTCGGTGCCAGAGTCCTTGACCAGTGAGCTATTACGCACTCTTTCAAGGGTGGCTGCTTCTAAGCCAACCTCCTGGTTGTCTATGGACTCCAACCTCCTTTCTCACTTAGTGGTAATTTGGGGACCTTAGCTGGTGGTCTGGGCTGTTTCCCTTTCGACGATGAAGCTTATCCCCCACCGTCTCACTGGTGAGATTACCATCTGGTATTCAGAGTTTGTCTCGATTTGGTACCGCTCTCGCAGCCCGCACCGAAACAGTGCTTTACCCCCAGACTTTTACTCTCACCGCTGCGCCTCAACACATTTCGGGGAGAACCAGCTAGCTCCTGGTTCGATTGGCATTTCACCCCTAACCACACCTCATCCGCTCCTTTTTCAACAGAAGTCGGTTCGGACCTCCACTTGGTGTTACCCAAGCTTCATCCTGGACATGGTTAGATCACCAGGGTTCGGGTCTATAAACTGTGACTGATCGCCCTGTTCAGACTCGCTTTCGCTTTGGCTTCAACCTTTCTGGTTTTAACCTGCCACTGCCTATAACTCGCCGGCTCATGCTTCAACAGGCACACGGTCACTCGTTTAATCGAGCTCCCATTGCTTGTAAGCTGACGGTTTCATGTTCTATTTCACTCCCCTTCCGGGGTTCTTTTCACCTTTCCCTCGCGGTACTGGTTCACTATCGGTCACACAGGAGTATTTAGCCTTACGAGGTGGTCCTCGCTGATTCACACGGGATTTCTCGAGCCCCATGCTACTCGGGATACAACCGTAATTGATTCGGTTTTTAACTACAGGACTTTCACCTTCTCTGGTGCAGTTTCTCGCTGCTTCGCCTAACTTCCTCACTTACTGATGGCTGTCCCACTACCCCATCTGTTTTAACAAATGGTTTAGGCTGTTTCCCTTTCGCTCACCGCTACATAGGAAATCGCTTTTGCTTTCTCTTCCTCCAGCTACTAAGATGTTTCAGTTGGCTGGGTTCGCTCGTTCTGGCATATATATTCTGCCAGTCGTTTTTGGGTTGCCCCATTCGGAGATCTCCGGCTCAATGCTCGCTTCCAGCTCCCCGGAGCTTTTCGTAGGTAACCACGTCCTTCGTCGCCTCTGTGTGCCTAGGTATCCACCGTCAGCCCTTATTAACTTGACCACTTTCAGTCTACCTGACTGGACTTTGTTAGATGTTTGATTTCATCTAACTCCTTTTCAGTTACTTTTTACTTCTTTAGACTATGCAGTTTTCTAGGTTCTTACTGGAAAGTAGATTCCCAGCAGTCTGACTTGATTTTTTTCAGGTCTGATTGCTGAATTCTTGAGTTTTCTCCTGGAGGTAAGCGGACTCGAACCGCTGACTTCTGCCTTGCAAAGGCAGCGCTCTACCAACTGAGCTATACCCCCCGGTTTGATTAGGTGGGCTATCCTGGACTTGAACCAGGGACCTCACCCTTATCAGGGGTGCGCTCTAACCACCTGAGCTAATAGCCCATAGATGAACCATAACTCTAGTTTGAAAGTTACTTCCTACTATTTTTCCTTGCTCGACCAGGGATTCTAGATACAACAGTAATACTTTTTTCCTGTTGCTCTAGTTGGTCTCCCTTTAAAGGAGGTGATCCAGCCACACCTTCCGGTACGGCTACCTTGTTACGACTTCACCCCAGTCATCAGCCCTGCCTTCGGCATCCCCCTCTCTTACGAGTTAGAGTAATGACTTCGGGCGTGGCCAACTTCCATGGTGTGACGGGCGGTGTGTACAAGGCCCGGGAACGGATTCACCGCAGTATGCTGACCTGCGATTACTAGCGATTCCTCCTTCATGCAGGCGAGTTGCAGCCTGCAATCTGAACTGAGGCCTGGTTTTTGAGATTGGCTCGCCCTCGCGGGTTGGCTACCCTCTGTCCAGACCATTGTAGTACGTGTGTAGCCCAGGACGTAAGGGGCATGCTGACTTGACGTCATCCCCACCTTCCTCCGGTTTGTCACCGGCAGTCTCTCTAGAGTGCCCAACTTAATGATGGCAACTAAAAACGAGGGTTGCGCTCGTTGCGGGACTTAACCCAACATCTCACGACACGAGCTGACGACAGCCATGCACCACCTGTGTTCGCGCTCCCGAAGGCACTCTCAAGTTTCCCTGAGATTCGCGACATGTCAAGTCCTGGTAAGGTTCTTCGCGTTGCATCGAATTAAACCACATACTCCACCGCTTGTGCGGGCCCCCGTCAATTCCTTTGAGTTTCACACTTGCGTGCGTACTCCCCAGGCGGGATACTTAACGCGTTAGCTACGGCACTGCCTGGGTCGATACAGGCAACACCTAGTATCCATCGTTTACGGCTAGGACTACTGGGGTATCTAATCCCATTCGCTCCCCTAGCTTTCGTCCCTGAGTGTCAGTTCTGGTCTAGCAAAGCGCTTTCGCCACCGATGTTCTTCCCGAAATCTACGCATTTCACCGCTACGCCGGGAATTCCCTTTGCCCCTACCAGACTCTAGCTTTGTAGTTTCCACTGCCTGACCAGAGTTGAGCCCTGGGTTTTGACAGTAGACTTACATGGCCACCTGCGGACGCTTTACGCCCAATCATTCCGGATAACGCTTGCCTCCTCCGTATTACCGCGGCTGCTGGCACGGAGTTAGCCGAGGCTGATTCCTTTGGTACCGTCAGAACTTCTTCCCAAAGAAAAGGGGTTTACAACCCTAAAGCCTTCCTCCCCCACGCGGTCTTGCTCCGTCAGGCTTTCGCCCATTGCGGAAAATTCCCCACTGCTGCCTCCCGTAGGAGTCTGGGCCGTGTCTCAGTCCCAGTGTGGCTGCTCATCCTCTCAGACCAGCTACTGATCGTCGCCTTGGTATGCTTTTACCACACCAACTAGCTAATCAGACGCGAGCTCATCTCCAGGCAATTTATCTTTTACCATTAGGCTCATCCGGGATTAGCAGAAGTTTCCTTCTGTTGTCCCAGACCTGAAGGCAGATTCTCACGCGTTACTCACCCGTCCGCCACTAACCCCGAAGGGTCCGTTCGACTTGCATGTGTTAAGCAGACCGCCAGCGTTCATCCTGAGCCAGGATCAAACTCTCCATGATGTTTGATGCTCTAACTTTTTTTCATAGTCTCTTGACTATGAGGTTTTTTTCTTGTATCAAGGATGAAAGAACTACGTTCTCCATCCTCATTAATTATTTTCAACAAGGAATGTAGTGATGTTAAACTTTCAAACTATTGAGTTGTCTAGGTTCTGGCGTTGGTTGGAGGTGTTTGCCTCTCTCCCTGCGCATTTACTAATCTAGCAACTCTACCTTTGCATGTCAACCCCTTTGAGCAAACTTTTTGATTTTTAGTAGAAATATAATCCTTACATCTCATGTCTGGAGAGGTTTTTGTGCGCGACGATCGCTTCATGTTCACAGCGGCTGGACTCTGGAATTTCTACCTGATGGCAGCATAATTTAATGATTGAAAGGTAGAATTTTCCATTTAACTTTAAGGTTTTATTTCGCGACAAGTCTAATGATGCCAGTCTGAGTCAGTGTAAGTCTCGGAAGAGATAATACCATGACCACTCTCGTTTGAGATATAGAAAGAAAGTTTCTTCTTTACTATCCCGGCTGTTGTCACTTTCCCGTCATCAGTATGTTGACTAAAGAACCTATGAAAGCCATCAACTTTTTCCGCTTTAGCCCAACACTCTACAGTAAAACTGTTATCTTTGAAGATATCCATTCTCTCGTCAGTGTTGGCAACAGTTACAGAGGATTTATCCTCTTTACCCAAAAACCGCAAAGCACTTTCAGCAGCACCTCCTTTCTCAGTAATCAGAATTAATGGTTTCTTAGTAAAAGGACAACTTCCTGGTTGACGTTCAAACACTGCACTCTGATATTCAGGGTCGGGACTGGTATAACGCCTGGTGCCAAAGGTATTAAATAGTCCATCCTTGGCCACTTCAATATTAAAAGAGTCCAGCAAACCAGTCGTATTGTTATAGCAAAAGATTTGCCAACGTTTCTGCTCATTTATTTGGGTAGGCAGTTGCAGCACAGAAAACATTCCCTTGTGCATTTTCCCGACCAAACTCAATTCTTGAGTCGGTTCGTAGAATTTATTTTGTGCCATATCCTCAGTACCCAAAGTATCCTTATTACTCTGGCGTAAAGTCTTATGTTTGCTCCGTTGGTAGCGAATTTCTAGTTTGGGCTGGAGAGTTGGCCCTTGTTCTCCTCCCAATGAGAAAACAAAGCGGTCTACTAAAAGGGTTTGATTGGCAACTGGCACTGCCTCGCCATTTTCTTTGTAGACATCGTCGCGATTTTTATCTCGAGTCCCCCGTTCTCCTCTTCGTTGTCCAGTGGGATATACCATGAGCTTATGGTCTTCAGCAATAGCTTGCCGGAAAAGATATATGTAACGACCATCGGAAAAGATTTGGAAGGGTTGATCGGCGGTTAAAAAAGCTGTGGTTGACAAGAATGGGTCTTGGTCTGTGTTATCAATGCGACCTTCTTGTAATTCTTCAGGTAATTCTTCAATATTATCCTGCTTTTTCACAATGGGCATGGGAGTGGGATAAAACAATGCATTACCTACTGTAGTTATCTCTTCCGGGAAAGAGAGGAGACGTGGTTCGGGGAGGTCCACGGGAGCTTGCATAGAGTCGAGGACTGTGTAGTAGATTTTGCGGTCATCGTCCATGGCAAAAGCTATGACAAACCCACTATGGAGAACTGTAGTGGTGTATTTGTAGTTTTTGTCGGTGAAAGTGGTACGGAATTCTTGATAAATACTCATAAATTGTGAGATTGTCCTTTTTTTAGATAATCACATTACCCTTGGGGAAGTTAATATGTGACCAAATTTCTGTTATCTTCAATAATACTAAATCCGGTTACATGAACCAGCTATAAAAGATATTCAGTTGCTTGGGTACTGTTCACATCCCATTTTTCTACCAGATTGTCCTGTATTGTGGACTTATATAGAATCCGGTTATATAGTGTATGTTGATAATTCTATAATTACTTCAATATTTAATCTCCCCTACTCCCCCACTCCCCTACTCCTCTACTCAAGATATGGGTTGAAAAGTTTTTGAGGAATAATATTATATCATGTCCGGATAATTAGTGATAAAAAAACTTTCTCCTTCTTCATTCTTTCTACCCTCCTGTCTCCTGTCTCCTGTCTCCTGACTCCTTCGTCGTTTATTTATATAGCAATGAGCGCTGGTATATTTACAAATTGTAGTAGGGGCAAAAGAGCTAGAAGTCTTATCTGATCGGCAATTTATTCCCCCTGTTCCCTGTTCCCTGTTGCCTGTTCCCTGCGCACAGCGCTATAACTGTTCAACCGGACATGATATTACATCTGTCGCGCCATCAAATTAGCAAAGAACCCCTCCCGATTTGCCAATTCTTCAAAACTCCCATGTTGTATAACTTTTCCCCCTTGCAAAACATAAATTCGGTTAGCATTACGAATCGTACTCAACCTATGAGCAATAACTATCCTAGTTACCCCCAACTGCTCTAAACTCTCAGTTACTATAGCTTGAGTACGATTATCTAAAGCACTTGTCGCCTCATCAAAAATCAAAATTCTGGGTTTCAAAACCAACGCTCGTGCAATTAATAACCGTTGTCTTTGCCCACCAGATAAGTTTCCTCCTCCCTCGGACACAATAGTATTCATTTCCATTGGCATTTCTTCGATATCATCTGCAAAACCCGCCATTTCAGCCGCTTCCCAAGCATCATCTACCGTTACTAACGCCCCGCAAGCAATATTCTCAAAAATAGAAGCACTATTGAGTCGTACATTCTGCAACACCACCCCTAACTGTCGTCGCACTCTTGATACATCCAAGGTTGATAAGTCGCGTCCATCATAATAAATAGTTCCTGCTGCGGGTGTTTCAAATCCTAATAGTAACCGTACAATAGTTGATTTTCCACTGCCAGAAGGTCCGACAAGAGCAATAAATTCTCCTGCTTCTGCTTCAATAGTAATATCATTAATAATAAGTGGAGTATCTAGACGATATCTAAAACTAAGACGATCTAGTTTTATCCTACCAGAAAGTTGCCCTGGGTCATATTTGTTGATGTCTACTTCCGGTGTTTCTGCTAAAATGGGTTGAGCGCGTTCCCATAATATTGTGATTTCTATAATATTGACGATGGTTTTGCTTAAGTTTGTCGCTCCACTAATAAATGTACCGAATGCAGTGTTAAAAGCTAGAAATGTTCCTATGGATAAACCTGTTTCCTGTGTTTGAATTAAATAAACAGTTAATGTAAACAGTAAAATAGAGCTTACTGTTGGTAGAGCTGTGTTGAAGGCAGTAACTAGGTCTTCAATAAGTTGGTTGCCGAGCATTAGTCTTGCTTGTTGGCTGTATTTTTTTGCCCAATAAGCAAAAGCACGTTCTTCGGCACCAGCAACTCGTAGTTTTGACACTCCACCAATGAGTTGCACTGTTAAACCGAATATTTCTCCCGATATTTCTTGAAAGGAGCGTAACTTGCGACGAGCGATCGCTCCTGACCATAAGGTGACAAGACTGGTGAGACAAGCGATGGCAAAAGCGATGAGAGCAAGGGGAAAACTATAGATGAATAGTAATATTAAATTCAGTAGGGAGAAAAAGCTGGTGAATATTGTTGTGAGGATAGTGCTAGTGAGTACATCGCGAATTTTACTGATAGCAGAAACGCGGTTTTCTAAGTCTCCTGTGGAATATTCGCGAAAAAAGGCTGGTGTGAGTTTGAGGAGTCGGTCCCATATTGCTGCTTGAATGGTGGAGCTAGATATGGTTTTTAATCTGAGAGTAATAAAACCGCGAGTTAATTGAAATATGCTGACTCCAAAACTTGCTGCTAACAAACCCAAACCTATTTCTATTAATAATTTTTCGTTGGCATCGGGAATAGCGTTATCAATAATGATGGCTGTAGCTACTGGTGTCAACATTCCTAATAAGGTAGCTATGACTCCAGTGGTAGCAACTGTTAGTAAATCTTTAAATCTACCTCTAAAAGCTAATTTGAAGATATCGAAGGCTAAAATATCTCTATTGGGAAAAGGGCGGTAAAAGGTGTAAGCTATTGATGCTAATTCTTGAGCTGTATCCTGGTTGAGTGGAATGCGGGTAAATTCTATGGGGTCAACAATTTCATAGTTTGCTGTTTTTAGTAGGGCAACTGGTCGATTTTTGACTTCGTTGTATGCTAATAGAGGTCCGCAGTCTTGTTGCCACCATTTATTTGTGAGGGTGACGCGACGGGTGCGAATATGGGAGGCACTAGCGATCGCTTCTATGGGGTCTTCCCATCCTGCTTCTGTTTCTTCGGTTTCTATTTTTGGTGTATAATTAACAGTTATGCCTAATGCTTTGGTTACTATACCGAAGGCAATTAATAGGGGAGTACCTGTTTGGGGTATTTGACTGAATTCCGGTTGCAGCACTGATGCTAATTCTATTAGTGCTTCTTGTGTCTTTTGTCGGTTTAAGTTTTGATTCATAGTATAGCAGGGAACAGGGAACAGGGAACAGGGAACAGGGAACAGGGAACAGGGAACAGGGAACAGGGAATAGGGAATAGGGAATAGGGAATAGGGAATAGGGAATAGGGAATAGGGAATAGGGAATAGGGAATAGGGAGAAATAATTAATAATTTATGGATAATAATTAATTTTATTTTTTGTTGGAGATGTAGACATAATATTTAATTGTTGTTTTGCTCAAAACTATTGTTATTATAAATTATAGTAATCATCATGTTGATGAGGTACAAACTTATATGATTTTAGGGTAAAAAATTCTATAATTTACAAATAAAAAGGAGTATTTTGTTGAATAATTACTATGATAAAATAGCACATTTATACGATGCTACTAGACCTTTACCAAAGTTAGTATCAGAAAAAATTACTGACTGTATTCTGCAATTGGTAGAAGCGACTCCTCAGACAAAATTTCTGGAACTAGGAATTGGTACGGGGCGAACTGGATACTCTATTGTTCAACGGGGGTATTCCTACACAGGAATTGATATATCTCAGGAAATGATAGAGCAGCTATGTGGCAAGTTCTCAAAAATGCCTGAAAATCTTACTTTGCTTCAGGGCGATGCTTCTACTTTACCTTTTGAGAATAACTTTTTTGATGTTGTTTTGACTGTCCATGTACTTCACTGTCTTCAAGATCCTCTTGCGGGATTAAATGAAATTCGCCGAGTATTGAAGCCAAATGGAGTGTATCTGTCTTGTGAAAATCTCATTTCTTCTTATCAGAAAAACTTTGAAAATATACTCAGAAAAATTCTCAGTCAATACCAGCTAGAATCTAGTCAAAAATCTGCTTCTAAAATAGAGACAAAACCCAATTTTTTTGGAGAAGGAATGAGGCAATTACTATTATATTTAGGGGCAACAGTAGAAACGGTAACTGCTGCTCGATGGCAACAATCTCATACTGTGGCAGAGCTATTTGGAATATATCATTCACGAGCATTTGGGATATGCTGGTCAGTTCCTGATGAAGTTTTTTCGATTGCTATGCAGGAGTTTAAAGAATGTCTAAAACAGTATTACAACTCCTTTGAAGAAATCCTCTATGATGAAGTAAAATTTAATATCACAGTTGTTCATAATTTTAGTAAACTATCAACCTTATTAGTAGAAAAAATCTAGAATATGATGTTATTTATGTTAGCTCCTACCGCCTCAACTATAGTAGGTAGTATTTTTCTTTTTACTGGCATTGCCAAAATTATAGAACCTTGGAAATTTATCCAACATATTGCCAAACTAGATTTAATAAATCCTCAATTAATTATACCTATTTCCCTCACATTTACTGCTATTGAATCAGCTTTAGGAATTGCTTTAATCTTAAGAGTTTTACCAACCATAATCATGCCATTAAGTATTTTATTATTACTTAATTTATCAATGCTTACTTACTGGAGTACATCAACTGGTAAAACTGAAGATTGTGGTTGTTATAATGGTTGGTTAAAAATTACTCCTACCCAAAGTTTAATTCTCAATGCTATTTATATTTTTCTGTTAATATTTGCTGAATTTTTTGGTCTCTATCGACCTACTGTTTTGTGGCAATGGCTGGTAGTATTAATAACTTTTATTATTAGCTATGCTTTAGCTGCTGGCTCCCTAGAATATATGCAAGAAAATGGTCGTCCGTATCTTGATTTTACCCCTTTACAAGAAAACATAAAATGGCGGTTAGAATGGCTGGGAGAAGATTCAGAATCTCTAATGTCTGGGTCTGTAATTGTGGTATTTATGAGTCCTGAATGTTCCAAATGTAAACATTGGTTAGGTGTGTTGAAGTTAGTACAATGGCAAGATGATTTACCAGCAATAGTAGGATTAATAGATACTGAAAATATTCAAGAAGGTCAAGATTTTGTAGATCGTTATTTTTTGAATTTTCCCGTTGTTGCAGTAGATAAAAAGTTCTATAAAAAATTGAAGATAGAGGTAGTACCTACAGCAGTTGTTTTGAAAGATGGAGTTATTCAAGAAAAATGGATTGGGTTAATGCCAATGTGGTTTATTAATAAAATTAATCAGGGGGAGAATAGCTATAATCGAGTTTAGGAATTTATAGTAGATTGAAGGTAAATGAGGTACAAAGATGAATGTTCATTAATTGATAATTGATATGGATAATTGATAATTACCTCTGGTTAAAACCGTTACGGAATTGAATATAAGGAAATATTATTTCTTCTCTTGATCATCATTATTGGTGAGGGTGGTAGGTAAGCGATCGCTCATCCACACCATCACAGTAAGTTGATTTATTTTTCAAGTCAACTGTTCTCAGAACATTTATGTAAGTCAATTAAAATTTTTTTAAATAATCAGATGAATGGTCAGACGTTTTGGGTAAATAATTAAATATTATTTCAAATTGACAGAGCTTTTAATCCCCTTTGATCATCCAACTTTTTCATCAGATTAAAATTGATCATATCTGTGACAAGTTCAACTAAATATTCCCCAGCTATCACCCACAATTTACCATACATACCTAGGCAAAAATTGCTATGTCTTCTATCTTTCCGTCCCAGTTCTGTTAATCTACAAATGTAATTTTGATACCCAGATTTTTTGATTAATTTACCATGGTAACATCAAGCTGTATAAGCAATAGCTATAAGTAAAATTAAATTGGTCAAACCTTGGGTATTAGCTTGACTTCCCTCCAAATTATACCCACCTGTTTTACAGTCTTTAAACATAGCTTCAATAATGGCAGCGGTGATCGCCTGAGAAATATTGTCTGTTTCATCCCGAATAGGTGTAGTCCAGACTTCAAGCGGGATAATTCGATCTGGGTAATGAATTTCTATATCCTCACATTGAAGAAGGAGACAGGAGACAGGAGACAGGAGACAGGAGGAAAATTACATGGGGATTCGCTCCCCCAAGTAATTTTGAACACGACCGTTGACGGTGGGGTATTAAACCCACAAAGAAAATGATAAACTGTTTCTCCTGCCAGCGAACGGACAATTGGCAGTTGTTATGAAGGATACAATATATATAGGACTACCATATTATTTGGCGTTGCACAGTGACGAATGATTTGATATTTTTGATTGAATTGGATTGTGGATTAATCAATTGCTAGAATGATTAATTAATGGTTATTTTTAGTTAAAATCTAAACCAATTTTTGGCAATATCATTCCATAATGTGCAACCCCTATTATTTTTGATTAAACTAGAATTTACGCAAAATCAGAGCGTTATACGCACTTCTGTGATATAATGTGCGTTGCAAAACACCCTGCAGGTATGTCTATCCGTAAGTCATGATCAGATCATTTCTCTGATTACCCTTCAGAACTAATCAACCCCCGATAAACTCCCTCTTCCTGCAACATTTCCTCATGAGTACCGCGCTGCACCACCTCGCCATATTCCAAAACAATAATCTCATCGCAATCACGAATAGTACTCAACCGATGCGCTACAATAATACAACTACATCCCCGACTCTGCAAATTATCAACAATCATTTTCTCTGTTTCCGCATCCAAAGCACTCGTTGCCTCATCCATTACTAATATTGTGGGATTATTTACCAAAGCACGAGCAATTTCTAACCTCTGTCTTTGACCCCCACTTAAGTTTGCTCCTCCCTCCAATAACTCACCATCGTATCCACCAGGAAATGCCATCACTGCTTCATGGATAACGGCATCTTGACAAGCTTTCATCAGTTGAGTCGTTGATATTGTCGGGTTCCACAAAGTTAAATTATCGCGCACCGTGCCACCAAATAAAAATATTTCTTGTTCCACCATCGACAGAGAATGAGTTAATACTGTGGGCGAAATATTCTCTCTGGGAACACCATCAAACAAAATTTCTCCCTCCCACGGTTGATACAAACCACAGATTAATTTGGCGATCGTCGATTTTCCCGAACCACTACCACCAACTAATGCTATCTTTTGCCCTGGTTGCAACGACAAATTCAAATCTATGACTAAAGGTGGATCTACCTGTGAATAGCCAAATGTAATATTCCTTAATTCTACATAACCCTTGAGTTTTGAGTCTTCAAATACTTGTTCTTTTTCCCCTTCAGCTTTTTCCCCTTCAGCTTCTTCTTGGGTCTCATTACTCAATACATCATCAAGTCGATTCAAATCTCCTTCTAATTCCTGGAGAGTGCTGCTAAAACTAACCAAAGTATTTACAGGTTCCTGAAAATTTAACATCAAACTCTGAAATGCTACCAACATTCCAATACTCAGTTCCCCTTCCATGACTCGCAAACCACCTACGACTAATACCAATACTGATGTTAGGGATGATAAAAATGTTGGTAAAATCTCTAAAGCTTGATTTGTCACTTCCAACTGTTGTTGAGTATTCACAGTTTTCGCATAATATCCAGACCACCGAGAAAAAAAGTCTGACTCCAGCGCCGATGCTTTTAGGGTTTCCATACTTTGCAACCCTGCAATACTTGCCCCTGCAAGTTTACCTTCGTCTTGTACTAACCGCATATTGGCATCTACCCGTTGCCGAGATACCCACTGCAAGGCTAAGATATTTACCGCAGCAAAGCTAATTCCGATTAAAGTTAGTACGCGGTCATAGGCAAACATCACCAACCCATAAAATACTATCATCACTGTATCAATAACTGTAGTTGCTAACTGACCGGAAAGCACCTGGCCAACTTCATTATTGATCTTGACGCGATCGCTAATTTCTCCAGCATATCTTTGGGCATAAAATCCTACTGGTAGTCGCAGAACATGCCACATAAACTGACTAGACATGCCTACAGATAATTTAATCATTAATTTTCTCAGGTAGCGTAGTCGCAATAAAGTCAGTAAAGTTTGTAATATCATGGCGATCGTCATTCCCAAAACTAGGGGACGCAACCAGTTAGTACGATTTTCCACAAGAATATTATCAACAAATATCTGGCTAAATACTGGTACTGTCAAACCGGGAATTACTAGCAGAAAGCCTGCTATTATACAATAAATTATTGCCCCTAAAGATGGTCGGAGTCTTTGATATAATAATGGGATGATGCTTGGTTTACGACCACTTTTTTCAAATTCATCTCCGGGTTCGATAGTGAGGATAACTCCGGTAAAGCCTTCATCAAACTCATCCCAGGAAACTTTACGAGGTCCTGTAGCAGGGTCATTGAGGAAAACTTGATGTTTATTAAATCCTTCTACGACTAAGAAATGATTAAATTCCCAAAATACAATGTAGGGGGGAGATATTTCGTCAAGTTGATCGAGGGTTTCTGCTTTGAAACCATTTGCTTCCATTCCGTAATTTCTGGCAGCACCAACTATTTTAGATGCTTTGCTGCCATCGCGGGAAACTCCACATTCTTGTCGGAGTTTGGCTAGAGGTACAATGCGACCGTAGTAAGCGAGGATGATACTGAGGGCAGCAGCACCACATTCAACGGCTTCCATCTGAATAATTGTAGGGGTTTTGACTCTTTTTTTTTCATTTTACTTAGAAAGAAGAAGTAATATTATGTCCGGTTGAATAGTTATCAATAATGAGGGAGCACTCAGGAGTCAGGAGTCAACCCACCCCTCGCCCCTCCCCCTCCCAGGAGGGGAAGTCAGGAGTTAGGAGGGAAGAGTAGAAGAAAGTTTTTTGATTACTAATTATCCGTTAGCGCAGCTCCCCTGGAAGGGGGCACATGATATAAGGGTAGTCCTAAAAATGTCAGGATATTAGTTGTTACATCCCTTTAATGATCGGAAGGTAGACTAGAAAAATCATTACTTGTTTACCACTACCGATATAAGAAGCAGTACTATAAATAGCTACAAACTTAATTTGATTACTCTATTTAAACATCCGATCATTACTCAAGTTGTAATACGGATTTTAACTGGTCAATTTTCACGGGTTTAGAAATATAATTATTCATTCCTGAATTTAAACAAATTTGGCGATCTTCTTCCATTGCATTTGCAGTCATGGCGATAATATAAAGTTTTTGGCTATCTGGAAAATGTTGACGAATCCAACAAGTAGCTTCTACCCCACTCATTTGTGGCATTTCCATATCCATTAAGATAATATCATAGGATTTACAAGGACTAAAAAGGGGGAAAGAATACTTCTTTTGATTAGAGAATAGCAAAAAATAAATTATTCAATTTTTGGACTACCCCTACTCCCTTAAATTCAGTGCAATGAAATATTTTTTGACTCGGAAGTCCTTTACTTATTAAACTAACATAATAGTAATTAATCGACTCAAATTGAAAACGCAAAGCAAGTGATCGCCAATTAAATCTGAAGAATAGTAAACTTCTATCTAGGGTTTGCTGAAAAAGTCTTTTTGTAGGGGGTAGGAGGACTGAGTCAGGAGGAATAATTGTCTGATCTTTGTCTCTCTAGGTTTGCTGAAAATTATCACATTTTCAGCTTTTTGGAACGAAAAACTTGCATTTTTTCCGTAAAAAGGCTAAATTTATTACAAATAAAGGCTTTTTAGAGTTATATCATGTACTCTTGAATACTTATACTTTGGTGGAAAGAAGGCAGAGGGCAAAAGGCCTTTATGTTCAAGGGTTTCTTCCAATTGTGACTTAATTCTATACACAAACGATGCTACCGGACATGATATTAATCAGCAAATCCTTCTATTCTATAATTACTTATTATCTCCACTTAATTAGGGATAGAACTCCGTTCCGTGCTCCGCGTTACATGTCGCATTTGCGTTTTGCTGGCGCACAACTGCGTTAACGCTGCGCGACATTTTTGCCCAGCATAACCTTAGCGCAGCTCCGACCCAGGAGATAGGATGCGTTGTGCGCCAGCTAAACAAAAAACTTTCTCCGATCTTTCTTTGTCTTCTTTCCTTCTCGTTCCCTGTCTTGAACGCAATTTTTCCTTCTTCCCTCTTCCTTCTTCTATAATTTTCCTAATCCTAATAATGTACGCTAATATAACAAAAAGTTAACATTATATGTATGTCCAAAAAAAATGGACTCAAAACTTAAATATGGCAGTTAAAGTAGGAGATCGAGCACCCAATTTTACCTTACCATCCCAAGACGAAACCCCAGTTTCTCTATCTAACTTCCATGGTAAGAAAAATGTTGTCGTTTATTTTTATCCCAAAGACGACACACCTGGATGCATTAAAGAAGCTTGTGCATTTCGAGATAAATATCAAGTCTTTACAGATGCTGGTGCTGAAGTGATTGGTATTAGTGGAGACTCTCAACAGTCTCACAAACAATTTGCTAGCAAGTATAATTTACCCTTTACTCTTTTAAGTGATACTAGCAACAAAGTCAGAGAATTATATGGTGTTCCTGCTACACTTTGGATACTGCCGGGTAGAGTTACTTACGTCATAGATAAAGAAGGAATTATCCGTCATATCTTTGACTCTATGCTCAATTTTGAAGCTCACGTTGAAGAAGCTTTAAAAACATTAAAAGCAATACCTGCCTCAAGAAGCTAGAAGGCTTTCATCAGAGACTTACGCAAAATTCTCTATTATCCCATAACCCCAGTGTAGGGCGCATTGCAACGCACCCTGCAATTAGAATTTTTGCGTAAGCTCTAATTGTTAAAATGAATCACTCAGAGATTAGTGAATATACCAAGGAACAAGTTGCTTAGGACATAGACTGATGATGAACCTTAGATAGGAAAAATTTTTCCCCCTGTTCCCTATTCCCTATTCCCTATTCCCTGCTATAACTCCAATTCTGATATCATTCTAAACCTCAGCAGATTCAATACCTGCTACTTCATCAGTATTATGAGCTACTTTCCCATTGCTACTATGACCATTAGTAGGTCGTGGTTGAATTAAACCATAACCACCATGATGATAACGTTTGTAGATCACATTAATTTCGCCTGTTGCAGCATTGGAAAACATATAGAAATCATGATCGATAAATTGTAGCTGCTCTAGTGCTTCTTCTACCGTCATCGGAGACATAGCAAAATATTTCGTCCGTACTACTTCACTAGGTAACTCCGGTTGGCGATCGCCAATCAAATCCTGCTCTACTGGTTGTGATTCAATCATCTCAACAGTTTTAGCTTTACTCACCTTGGATTGACGCTTTTCTTTATACTTTCTTAATTGGCGTGCAATTTTATCTGCTACTAAGTCAATACTAGCATACAAATTCTCGCTACTTTCTTGGGCACGAATGACTGTACCGTTAGCGTAGATAGTTACTTCTGCTGTCTGCTTAGGATTTATCCGTGGGTTTCGAGCTACTGACAGATGTACATCTACCTCTGTAGTGAGTTGTTGAAAATGGCTAACTGCTTTTTCAATTTTTTGATTAACATACTCGTGAATGGAATCGGTTATTTCTATATTCTTACCCTGGATAACAAGCTTCATAAGCTCCCTCCGCTAATGTTTGGGATTTACTATTTAGAGTAGCACTTTGTATTCTCCCTAACATCCTATCTTTAAAATCCTTTGCATCCCTTGACATTTCTTGATTTTTTTGGCTTGAATTTAGCTAAATTTACAAGGGTAAATTTACCCTTGATTGTTTGGATAATTCACAGTACCCAAACTGACTCCTAACTACTCTAGCTATATAACTCAACTATTAGATATTGGTATTTCATCACATTGTCCACTTCAAAACTCTCTAACATGCTTTCTCAAGATAATCCCAAGTTACCTCCCCCTTGCCATTTAATTTGTCCAGGATTAATCAGTTACTCAGTGGCCTGGGAATGGCAACAATCACTTGTCCAACAACGTCGTAATTGTCCAGAATTGACTGATGTCCTAATATTATTAGAACATCCACCAGTTTATACTTTAGGACAAGGGGCCACATTAGATTTTCTCAAATTCGATCCCAGTCAAAATGAATATGAACTTTACCGAGTGGAGCGAGGTGGGGAAGTTACATATCATTGCCCTGGTCAACTGGTGGGTTATCCTATTCTCAATTTACGACGTTATCAGCAGGACTTACATTGGTATTTACGACAACTAGAAGAAGTATTGTTACAAGTGTTAGATGTCTATGGTCTCGATGGTGAAAGATATCCAGGTTTAACAGGGGTTTGGTTAGAGGGAAGAAAAATAGCAGCTATGGGGATTAAAGTTAGTCGTTGGATAACTATGCACGGTTTTGCTCTAAATGTTTGTCCAGATTTAGTTGGTTTTCACAGAATTGTACCTTGTGGTATTTCTGATAAATCTGTAGGTAGTCTGGCAGAGTTTATTCCTGGTATTACTATAGATGAAGTCCTTCCTCAAGTAGCTGCTGCTTTTACTAAAGTATTTGGAGTCGAGTTAATTTGCTATTCGAGTTAATTTGCTATTAATGTTAAAAAGTGTTTCGGTCTATAATGCGGAACAAACAGCTGATAGGCAAGGGGATGCGCGACCCCTCCTCAAATTAAACGACAAGCTAATTAAACGACAAGCTAGAAGTCAGGGATTTAAACCCAAGCTTTCGTACTCAAAGCTGAGTGCTGAAATGCTGAGAGCTAGTTAAAAAGGTATAGGATCGGAGTCGTCTGGAGGTGATTTCTCTTCTGGTATATTTGGTTTTGATTCTTCGTTGAAAGTAGAGCTACGACGAGACTTTAAATCTACAACATTATTATAGTTTTGCTCTTGTGGTTGTGTCTGAGTTACAGTTCTTTTACTAGGTTGATTTTTGGATGTTTGACTATCATCTTGAGTCATAGCTTCAGGACTAACAGGATATATTCTGGAAGCTGTTAATTCAGCTCGTTTTTCTTTAAAACCTTCTGGTCGTTCAATAGTATTCATATTCAAGCGACCTTCCACAATTACAACATCTCCTTCGTGGTATTGTTGACTAACTTGTTGAGCTAAATCTCTCCATGCTACTACTTTTAGTACAGCAGGTTTTTTTTCTACTCCTAAATTAGAAAATTCCACCATCATTTCTGCTACTGGTAATTGAGCATCTGCTGTGTAGCGAAGTTCTGGATCTTTGATAATTTGTACCATCAATATACAGCTATTCATTTTGATTTTTAACTATGACTAATTTAACAAAGTAATCAGTAAATAAATTGTAGGGGCATGTTTAACCGAAAGCTTTGACTTAAGCGCAATGAGTTCTAATAACCCGCCCTCTAATATTGAGTTTATTTCTGCTCACCTATCTTAACTTATAATCCCCTTCAAATATTGAGTTTATTTCTGCTCACCTATCTTAATTATAATCCCCTTCAAATTAGCAAAAAAAAGGAAAACAAAAACAAGATAATTATAGCAATCTTATTTGAGTTTAGAAATATTGTAGATTTTAGGAAACAGGGAACAGATATGGGAGAAACACTGAAGCAATAAAACTATCACAAACGATTTAGGATTGCTATAGTAATCGAAGGAAAGGTGAGGATATATCAAAAGCTGAAAACTCAGACAATGCCATATTTTCCCTTCTTCTTTCTTCCTGATAATTAATTATAGTAATCGAAGGAAAGGTGAGAACATATCAAAAGCTGAAAACCCAGACAACGCCATATTTTCTCTTCTTCTTTCTTTCTGATAATTAATTATAGTAATCGAAGGAAAGGTGAGAACATATCAAAAGCTGAAAACTCAGACAACGCCAGATTTTCCCTTCTGCCTTCTGCCTTCTTCCTTCTTCCTTCTTCCTTCTTCCTTCTTCCTTCTTCCTTCTTCCTTCTTCCTTCTTCCTTCTTCCTTCTGCTATACTATCAACCATTTAGTTTCTTCCCAGTCATAAATAAATTCACAAAATCATTAATTGTATTGCGGTAATCCCTCAAAGTTTTATCAACCCAATCTCGATCGTTACTATCTGCATAAATATGTACTAAGGGTTCTCCAGCATCCGGTAAAACTAATACCCAATTATCATTTTGATGATTAATAATCTTTACTCCATCAGTTAATTCTAATTTTTCTGGAGAATTAGTTTCTACTAAATACCGCATTAAGGCACCTTTTACTTTCCAAGGACAACGTACTTTATAGGAACGATGAGTAACAGCAGGAATATCCGCACTGATTTGTCCTAAAGAGCGCTCTTGAATAGTCAACATTTCTATTACTTTAGCGATACAAAACATGGCATCAAAACCAGGATGCAATTTAGGAAAAATAAATCCCATATCACCACTCCCACCTAATACCACATTATGATTAATTTGACAAGCCTCCATTAATGCCGTGGGATTTGCTTTTGTCCGAATCACATGACTATCGTGACGACGAGCAATTTGTTCTACTGCGGCAGAAGCATTTATTGGTACTACTACTGCACTACGCGGATGAGCGGTTAACATCAAATTAACCATTAGTGCAGTTAACATTTCACCACGAATAGCAGAACCAGTTTCATCTACTAATATTAATTGTTCTCCATTTGCTGTTACTTGAACTCCTACATTTGCTTGTAAAGCTTCTACCACCCGACCTAATTGATCTAATAAACTTTCTTTTTCTTCTTGCCCTAAAGAAGTCTCTTTTAAGCTAGCATTTAGAACTACAGCATCACAACCAAATTTAGCTAATAATTGTGGTAATATTGCTCCGGAAACACCATAACAATAATCAATTACTACTTTAGATTTACTATAGCGAATTGCCTCAGAATTAAGCAGATTTTCAAAGCCTTTACTATAAGCATCTAATACTTCATGACGATAAACCATTTTGCCAATTTCAGGAATTTGTACTCGGCGTAAATCTTCTTTAAAATATGCTCCCTCTATCTTTTTTTCCTTCGCTTTAGAAAGATTAATTCCTTGAGAATCAAAGATTTCAATTAATATTTGGTCTGAGCGGTTAGGAGAAAGACGTACATGAACACCACCTACAACATTCATAGTTGGTAAAATTTTTCTGGCAATAGGAATTGCAGTAGATTCTAAATTTATTACGTTCACTCCTACTGACATTAAACCCGCAATTAAAGACCGAGAAACCATCCGAGATATACTGCGTTGGTCGCGAGAAACTGATATTGTTGAACCAGGCTTTAAAGTAGAACCATAAGCTGCTCCTAACTTCACCGCAAATTCTGGAGTAATATCTATATTTGCTAATCCCTGTACCCCTCGTTGTCCAAACAAATTTCTCTGGGCAGTTGTCCCCCAAATCAAATTAATATTCAGAGTAGCTCCAGATTCTACTTTTTTACTAGGCCATACTCTCACATTGGGACTAATTTGAGACTCTTCTCCTACAGTAGATAATGAACCAACCACAGCACCTTCTAATACCTGAGCGCGACGGTCTATCCGCGCACCTCGACAAATTACACAAGCTCTTAAATTTGCATCCTCTCCCACCAGTGCCCCATTCCAAATAATCGGGCGCTTCACATCAGCATCTGCACCAATTGTGACATTATCTCCAATCACACTACCTGCTTCAATCTGCACTCTTGGGCCAATTCTACAGTTATCTCCGATTAAAGCTGGTGTCTCAATTTTAGCTGTCCGGTCAATATAAGTATTTTCTCCTGTCCAAAGTCCAGGCGATCGCTCTTGATAAGCAAAATCAAGTTTTACTGTATGTTGAAGTGCATCATATTGAGCTTCCCGATAGGCATCTAAATGTCCGACATCACACCAATAACCTTCTGCTATATAGCCATACATTGGCTCATTTTTATCTAACAATAAAGGAAATAATTCTTTAGAGAAATCACTTTCTTGATTAGCTGGTAGATAGTTTAAAATTTCTGGTTCTAAAATGTAGGTTCCTGTATTAACAGTATCAGAAAATATTTCACTGGTAGAAGGTTTTTCTAGAAACCTTTTTATCCTCTGTTTTTCATCTGTAATTACCACTCCAAATTCAACAGGGTTAGGCACACGAGTCAGCACCAAAGTAGCTTTTGAATTATTTTTTTTATGAAATTCTATAGCTGTAGTTAAATCAAAATCTGTAATTGTATCTCCACTAATTACTAAGAAAGTTTCATCGAGAAGTTCAGCAATATTTTTTACACAACCAGCAGTTCCTAGAGGTTGTTCTTCTTCTACAGCATAAGTCATTTGTACTCCAAATTGACTGCCATCTTGGAAATATTCACGCATTACATCAGGTAAATAATGTAAAGTAGCAATAATTTCCCTAATTTGATGTTTTTTTAATAAATTAATAATATGTTCAGCTATTGGGCGATTTAAAATTGGTACCATTGGTTTGGGAAGATCGCAGGTCAGTGGTCTGAGTCGTGTTCCGGAACCTCCTGCCATTAATACTGCACGCATAATTCCTCCTTTGTTATTGATTTTGTCTTGCTATATATCATTCATTCATACTAATTGACACTCCTTTGATATGATTGTGTCAGATAACAAACAATGGGTCAAAACTAATTATTTCCTCTACAGGTATTGTTTGAAAAATAAACAATACTGTCATTAAGATTTTATTTATTTACTTTGACAAAATTTTTGTTTAAATTTTTGATCTAAAATTTTACTTCAAAATTTTTTTTCAAAATCAATCAAACTCCAGGAATAATCATAAATTTTAGACATAGCAATCATTATAAAAATTAAATTTTCCCTGAATTTTTATGACTTTTCTATTCCTCACTCCCTATTAGGGGAATAGCTGTAGAAAAATTTTGTGAAAATATTATCTAATTTTAATTATGTAATCATTAAGTATATATAGTGTTTTTATTTAAGATGTAAATCTAATTTGAGATTTTTATAATAAAAAAAGTTTGTCGGTCGTTCGCCTTATATCCTTGTGTTTGCTACTATTTAATTCTTTTTTTCCTCCTTTAGTATTTCCTCCATACCTTTTTCATAGCAATTGGTCTCCAGATCCCAGATAAAAATGCTATAGGTCAAATTAATCTAGAAAATGATTGTTTAGAAAAAATAGAAGTTAGGCAATTTTTTCCACCTCGTCTGAAATTTTGTACCTCAGTTTTATATTTTTTTACCGAAAAATTGTGGGTATGCGCCTCCCTTTTTAAGGGGATAATAAAGAAAATTTTTCCTTTGAGTCAATCCTATCCGTTTTCAAGGAGAGGTAATTATTAATTATTAATTATTAATTGTTGAAACCCACCTACTTACCTATATTACCTATATTGGTTATAATAATATGATGAATATTAAACCTAAAGTCCAATTAAAATTAATTACATAATTATATTGGGCTACACTTGAAAAATTGACCTTTTAAGAGTTTTGTGCCATGAGTACGTTAATTGGCCTGTTATTACTGGTTGTATATGGAGGTGGAATCTGGAAATTCTGGAATGGGTTTGAACAGACGAACTTTTCCAAGAACTTTCAGAATCGTTTGATATTATCTATATTGTGGCCTGTTTTATTAATTGGTAACAAATCTTACCGTAAGAACTTTACAAAAGCTCTGAAAGGTTCTAGACGATAGAAAAATAAATGTCCAAAAAAAAGTCTGCCTTGTCCTCAGATGGGGACCAATCTTCCTGGTTCGCTCAAAAAAATTTAGATAATTGGCATACTCAAATCATCGCAGTACAGAGTCGCTTTGATCGAGATTACCGAGGAGAGTCTTTTGAGTTACCCTCGGAAATTGAAGCAATGCCAATATTTCATGATTATGCCTCCGGTAATCTCACAGCAAAAATAGTTTCACCTTTTTGGGAAATAGCTAAACCTAAGAAAAATCAAAAATGTTTGGATATTGGCTGTGGAGTGAGTTTTTTGATTTACCCTTGGCGTGATTGGGAAGCTTTTTTTTATGGTCAAGAAATTAGTACAATTGCCAGAGATAATCTAAATCACCGAGGCTCTCAACTAAATTATAAACTATTTAAAGGAGTAGAGTTAGGACCTGCTCACCAATTAAATTATCAAGCAAATGAGTTTGACTTAGCGATCGCTACAGGCTTTAGTTGTTATTATCCCATAGATTATTGGGAAGAAGTACTTAAGGAAGTAAAACGCATTCTTAAACCTGAAAATAACTTTGTTTTTGATGTGCTTAACCCAGAACAACCATTAGCAGAAAATTGGGCAATTTTAGAAACTTATTTAGGAGCAGAAGTATTTTTGGAACCTTTAGAAAATTGGGAAAAAATGATCGACGCTATGGGCGGAAAAATAGTAAGGCGACAACCTGGAGAATTATTTCAAATGTATAAAATCAAATTTTAATTAGTTAAGAAGTTTGAGTAGGAGATTTCTCGTTACAGAATAGTGTCTTCAAGATATAGCAGAAGGAAGAAGGAAGAAAGAAAAATATTGTCTTGTCTGAACTTTAAACTTTTGATCTATCCGCGCCCTTCCCTTTGATTGCTATATATTATATATTCTAAGGAAAGTAAATTAAATAAGACCGGAAATTTCTGTTTTAGGTCTGATCAAACCTCTTAAAAGTAATTAATTTTATCTGGTTTTAATTGATTTTCATTCCTTAGTTAATTAACAAAAATTTTCTCTCTAATTCTACAATCTTCTCACTCTTTCTCTATTCCCGATTGTTTAGATATACAAGAAAATTTCAATTTTAACATTCATATCTATGTTTTGAACGACACCACATATTCTCTGCCAATAATACGAATTTGAAAAAAGAATGTAGTCGAATAATAAGTGTAATTAAAAGACACTGGTATAGAAGCCATTCATTCTGACTCCTATTTCACATTCATATTTTTGTTTTGAACGACACCATATATTCTCTGCCAATAATACGAATTTGAAAAAAGAATGTAGTCGAATAATAAGTGTAATTAAAAGACAATTGCAGGAAATGTTCCTTTAACAAAAAAGAGAATTTATGAGCGAAAAATTGGTATAGAAGCCATTCATCTAAGCTCCTGACTCCTGACTCCTGACTCCTGACTCCCACGATCTAACAGATTAAAGATTTTTCTATTCCATTCACCTAAGCAGATTTTACCTTAGCTTTGTTTTCCAACAGACTCCTAATTGAAGCTTTTTCAATTAACCCAACTAAAACACCGTTTTCATCAATAACAGTTAATTCATTAATTTGCTTTTGTTCCAACAAAGAAACTACTTCTAAAAGAGAAGTTTTAGCTACTACAGTCTCCATATTTGTTACAGGTTTCGTTAATTCTTTTACCATAACTAAAGGCCACTCAGAGGTATTAACTACTTTCAAATCATCAACGTTAATTACTCCTACTAATTGATCTACTTCATTAATAACTAAAAACTGTTTTCTACTATCTTTCCCAATTATATATTCATTCACAAATTCTCGTAGAGAAAGACTAGCTGAAACAATTGGGCGATCGAGAATAATAGCATCTGCTGCAGTTAAGTCTGCAAGAGTACCTTGGATTTCTGCATATTGGGCAGAACGACCAGCATTTTGTAGTAAAAACGAACCAATTAGAATATTCCAAATATTAGGAAAACTACCAGATAAAAAAGTAGGAATCAAACTAGAAACTATTGCCAACCAACCAAATACTTGACCTACTCTACTAGCAAAAATAACTCCTTTGTAAGGGTTATTTGTGATTTTCCAAACAATGGATTTGAGAATGTTTCCACCATCGAGAGGTAAGCCAGGAATTAAGTTGAATAATGCTAAAACTAAGTTGATGTAAGCTAAGAGTTGGAGAATTGCAGCTAATGGTCCGTTGATGGCTGTAAATGTATTAATTATAGTAAATAAACCAAATAAAACTATACTTACTAACGGACCTGCAATTGCCACCGAAAATGCTTCTCCAGGAGTTTTTGATTCTCTATCTAAACTAGCTAAACCTCCAAACAAAAATAAGGTAATTGATTTTACTTCTATTCCTTGAGATAGAGCAACAAAACTATGACCTAACTCATGAGCTAAAACAGAAGAAAATAATAATAATGCCGCTATTAATCCTAATATCAATGGTAGCATCCCAGTCAATTCTGGAAATTGCTCTGCCAGACTGCTACTATAAGTTAAAGTAACAAGAACTAAGACAAGGAACCAGGATGAGTTAATATAAAATGGTATACCAAATAGATTGCCGACACGAAAAGATCTATTCATAAATTTTTCCTCTAAGTTAATAATCTTTAAATTAAGGGAATTTTTTCCTCTTGAGAAATCTATATATTTACTGTAACAAAATGTAAATCAGCTTTGTAGTTTCTTAATATAGTGGTATCCCTCCCTCAATGTTCGGTCATAGAGAAATTAACTAAATTATTTTCTGATATTAAATTTATGATGATTTTATCATAATATAGCCTGTTCCAATTCATTCAGATACAGGATTTGGGATTTCAGGGAACAAGCAATAAATTAGATTTAACTTCACTAGATCATCCAGAAATTGTGGCAAATTTAACACAAAAATAACAATTATATGTGAATTAGAAGTTAATTTAGAAGTTAATATAGATACAGCAATCCGGCATGATTTATGAGAATTTTATTGCTTGGGTATTCCCTATTCTCTATTCCCTATTCCCTAAAATCTACAATCTCTCACAACTCAAATAAGATTGCTATATTAATCATAAGTGACAGAATAAAATTAATTTTCAGTTGAATTCTTGTAAATTGTAAATTCTAGATGTTATTTGTATAGAAGTATTTGAGCAAGTCACAACACAATTGTATGATTCTTCACAAAAAATTATGAATATTACAAAGAATTTAGCAGAATCAGTTAAGCATTTTACTTTAGAAAAAACAGAATAATTATTGAGTTTCAGGTAAATTTCAAAATCTAACAATAGAAAACGTTGATGATAAATTAGACAGTAGGGATTAAGTAAGCACTTTTTTTAACTAACCTGGCACCTATATCTCGGTTTTATGTTTATTTATACCCACTTACTTAAGAGGCGATCGCTAGATAAATTTTATCTGAATCTTGAAGAAGAAAGAGGGAAAAAGAAAGAAGAAAAAATATTGCTTTGTCTGAGTTTTAAGCTTTTTATCTGTCCTAACCTTTCCTTCGACTGCTATATTATATTTTCCAAAAATTCAATTCTAAAAAAATATTTTTCAACAAGCCAAAATACAGTTATGAAAAGCTCAAAAAAATTTACCTCAGCTCTGGAAGATATCTGTTTCCTGTAAGAAAATATTGACGAATTTGAAACATTGATCGCCAAGCAATAGCATTATAATTAGTACGAGCTGATGCTAAATTATTTCCTTGAGTATCAAATACTTCAAGCCATCCATCAGCACCATCAGTAGTTGTACGAATAACTAATGTATCTTGACCTTCAATAGTTATTCTCAATCTATAAGCTTTACCCCAGTTTCCTTCTTCCGCTTTATGATAAAATTTGTAGGATTCCCAAACACTATTTGGTAGTTGATTCACTGTTGCTTCAAAATCATTTTCTCCATCAACTGCCATGCATTTTGGTATCTCATCAAATTTCTGCAAATCACTTAGATAAAGTCCTCCATAAACACTTACAAGGTTTTCAAAACTAAAGGCAAATCTTAACTGATACTTATATTCATCAACAAATTCTTTTTGTAGAAGTTATTCTGCTTTTTCAATATTTAATCCGTGAATATAAAAAGACAAATTTTCATAGGCTTTAATTACTTCAATATCTACAGGTTTTCCCTAATCATAGACTTTTAAATATTTCTGATAATAAAATCCTTTTGCAGTTTCTACAAAATTACTCATTGTTAATTCCAAAAAATTTTACTCAAAAAAAAATAACTATATAAAATTTAGAATAAATATTTGATTCTCTTGGCAATCCCTTTTCAGTAATCAACAATTTTTACTCGGATTAAAGTCAAAATTTTATCTAAAATTAAAATGATATTTCCCCACACTTCCCACAGCCAAAAATTTCACTTTCCATACCTATATCTATAATTTATAGAGAAATTTTCACTGCCAGAGGTAAAGGAAAACCGACGATTTTTCCTCACAGCAGAAATTCCCGACTCAGACAAAAGATAAATGGAGAAAATTCTCTGATCTTCCACAACCAAAAATTTCACTTTCCATACCTATCTATGGATAAATAGAGAAAAATCTCTCATCTCCCACAACCAAAAGTCAGGCATTGCCCAACCTATATCTATATTTATAGTTATTTAACTTAAGAATGAGATATTAAACTATACAATAATCACGAATAATTTCATCTAAAGATTTATGTGAATCGCCATACATTCTGGCTCTCTTTAATGCACTAAAATCATGTTCAATCTTATTTAAATCAGGAGAATATTTGGGGGGGAATATTACTTGATGCTCTGTTTATTCTACCATTTCTCTAATTATATTTTTGCCATGGATTGGAGCATTATCCATAATTAATACTCAAGGAATTTCTCATCAGGGTGATCAAAATATTGATTACCAGCCTTCAAATCCTTCTGCATTTAAACTTCTTGTGAATATCATTGGGGCAATTAAGTCCTTTTTCTTTTTATTCTCCCCCCTAATAGGTTTTCTATTTTTCCTCCCTTTCCTTGATAGAGACAAGCGATCGCCCATCTCAATTCACAACGTTTCCCCAAATTCATCACACCAGAAAATCCAGAGTAAAGCTGATTATTTTCCAAGGTGAAATTTCACAACTTCTACTCCCAAACTCAACAGAAGGTTCAGCAACATCTCGTTCCAACAAATCAACAACTTTTCCTACTGCCAAACCAGCATCACTTTCCAAATTCAAAATTGCCTCTCTTCCCAAACATTCATAACACCTTAAAATCCAATATTGATTATTCTCTGACCGTTTCAACGCCATCAAAATTAAATTATCAGTTTCCCAACCTAAGAAACGATAAATTTGTGGCAACCTTCCACCAGATTTTTCAGAACTAATCCACGGCATTACCTTAACAAGTAAAGGCAGATTTAACTCATAACCCCGTTGCACAGTACCAGCACTTTCCCAACTTCCCAAATGAGGATAAATAGCATAAGTAAATTCGTGAATTCCCACATCAGCCTCCTCATCAGGCCAAGTCGAACCCCTTAATAAAGTTAAACGTAATTCATTCGACTTTGCATCATATCCATACTTACAATCATTCAGCAAACTTACCCCATAATTATCATCACTAATATCCGCCCAACGTAAAGCCGGAACTTCCCATTTTGCCTGATCTCTTTCTGTCTGAAACTTAGTCATTCTCTTAATAGCCCCACAAGGAATTTCATAAGTAACAAAATCCGTTTCTATATTTATAGGAAAAGCAGCTTTAACTAAAGTATGACTTTCCTGCCAATTTACCCAACATTTAATTTTTAGCAGTGGAGAACCAAACTCCAAAATATAATCCTGACAAAACTCAGACTTTCCTATTTTTCTAATAACTCGTAGACAACTTCTTAAATCTCCTTTTTCCATCCACCCAATATCTATTAATTTTGCAGCAGCTAAAGGATATTCTTGATAATTTGGATCGATATTCCAAGCATCCCAATATTGACCCTCATCTTGAAAAGCCTGCAATTCATTCCCCTTCCCTTTTCCCAAAACTTCCCGTTCATTAATCTTGTCAAAAATACTCTCCAAATTTCCCGTTTCCCCCTCCACCTTTACCCGTAATAAATCATTCTCTAAAAGCCATCTTTCACCATTTAAACTAACAGTATTGACAAACTCAAATTTTTCTGCTATCCTTTCTGTAAAATGGGTAATAGGTGTGCTCATATATAGTCTTTTGTCCAAACCAGAAAACCCGCAACATAGCCAAAACAGTCGATAACCAACCCCAGGTACATCAGAAGCAACAAACAACAAATCATTATCCGATACCTGAGAACTAACTAATTTTCCCTCATTGTCATAAACTAGCCAGTCATTTCCATCGTTTTGCACACCAGCAGAATAATTATCATTATCCATTTCCAAACCCTCTCCCTGCTGTCTAATACCCACACCCCAACAATCCTTTTTTTCCGGAGGCGCTGGCAAAGCAACCGAAACCAATTCCGAACGTTGCCAATTCAAAGAATTAAAAACAATAACCCGATAAAACATCCCACCCTCACCAGAATCAAACGAAAAAGGCAGACAAAAATCAATCTGAGAAGCGATCGCCCCCATAGCCTCATCCAAAATTTCCAACCCCAGCCGTTCAGACTCCCTCCAACTACAATTAGCATCCACATAAACATCAGAAATAGCCGAACCAGGCAAAATATCGTGAAACTGATTAAACAAAACCCCCTTCCAAGCAACCTCCAAATCACTCTTCCGATAAAAAGCCCCAGTCATAACCGAAGCAAAAACAGCAAACAACTCCGCCTCATACAACAAACCCTCACAACAACGGTTCCATCTTTTTTGATCCGCATGAGTCGTATAACAACCCCGATGAAACTCCAGATAAAGTTCATCCCGCCAAATAGGATAATCATCAGAACTTTCCCCCGCCAACTCCACCAAAAAACTCTCAGCAGTCGTAAACTCCAACAAAGGAAAAAAACCAGACTCCCGCCATCTTTTCCCCACCTCCAACATATCCCTAGTCGGACCCCCACCATGGTCTCCCACCCCAGGCAACCACAAAACATTTTTTCTACTAGTTTTCACCAACCATTCATAAGCAAACCTTCCCATCTTTACAACATCAATACTTTCTCCTATCGGCGGTAACATCAAACTAAAAATTCGACTTTTATCCAAACCTTCCCACCAAAAAACCTCAAAAGGAAACTCCATAAAATCATTCCAACGCAACTTTTGAGTCACAAAATATTCCATACCCCCACCCTGAAGAATTTGTGGAAGTTGCCAACAAAAACCAAAACTATCCGGCAACCAAGCTACAAGAGAAAATCTGCCAAACTTATCCCAAAAATAACCTTGACCATATAAAACCTGACGAACAATTGATTCCCCACTCACAGTATTTAACTCTGGTTCTACCCACAAACCCCCAACAAACTCCCACTTTCCCAACTCTACTTGCGCTTTAATTCTATTAAATAAATCTGGTCTATTTATTTCTATCCATTCATATAGTGCTGGAGTCGAATGACAGAAAATAAGTTCCGGAAAATCTTGTTGTAAATTCAATACAGACTCAAAAGTTCGTTGCGCCACTTCCCAAGTTTCTTTGACATCCCATAACCAAGCTAAATCTAAATGAGCATGACCCAATAATTTCAGTTTTAAACTATTAATATACTTCTCAGAAATTTTGACTATTTCAGCATTAACTTTTATCAGACACTCTTCAAACTTTTCCCTCTCTCCAACTGACTGCCAATCTATCAAATTTACCGCATATTTTATTCTTTCTATATCTAAGTCATTCTCCGTCTCAACTTTTGCTAAATATTCAACTAAAATTTCTAACTCATCTGCCAAAAAACCAGGGTCTAGCTGATAATTATCCACATTTTCATACACGCACCAAGACTTTACTAAAGCTCCCCAGTCATGTACCGGACTTACCAACTTAATCCCAATTAAAAAAGTCTCCCCAACCATTGCCTTTGGAGTTAGTAAAATTCGACTCGAACAGTCAAATAAATCTCCTGTTTGTACTAATTTTCCATTTACATAAATTTCCGCAGATTCAGCCCACCAAGTTAAACTTAATTTTAAAGATAAATCAGCTAAAAAATAGTTGTTTAAGTGTGAGGGAATTATCAATTTTTGCCCTAACCATAAAATCTGTTTACCTTTTTTCCAGGCAATATGTTTTCTCTCATTTGTTACGGCTAATTCCCAAGTATCTAAATTTTCAAGTGCGGTTAAAGGTATATCTCTTTGCTGACATCGCCATTGTCTTTGAATATCTACTTGGGTTAGTTTTCGTAGTTTTTCTATAGTTGTTGAAATTTCTCTAATAGAAAATTGCATAAAGTTTTGATTTGTTGATTATTGAATGTTTAGAAAGAGTATATAGCAGAAGAAAGAAGGAAGAAGAATAGATAGGATATAAGCTATCGCTCCACTCAACTGAGAAGATAGGGAAAATATTCGTTTCAATGGAGTTAAAGAAAACATTTTGTGAAGCTCAAAAAAATCTGTGAGGTTTTTAGTCTTGCATTCCCCAAAAAATTGTGAGAAAATTTATGTATTGGGAGTTGTTCGCCCCTACGCATGACTATTTATTCAACTAAAAACGCCACACTTTTTACTGATAACTATTAACTATAGATAGATGAGCGATCGCTCCACTCAACTGAGAAGATAGAGAAAATATTTGTTTCGATAGAATCACAAAAAACATTTTGTGAAGCTCAAGAAAATCTGTGAGGTTTTGAGCCTTGCATTCCCCAAAAAATTGTGAGAAAATTTATGTATTGGGAGTTGTTCGCCCCTACGCATGACTATTTATTCAACTAAAAGCACTGCACTTTTTACCGATAGCTATATATAGATGAGCGATCGCTCCACTCAATTTAGAACAGAGAGAAAATATTCATTTCAGTAGAGTCAAAAAAAAAACATTTTGTCAAGCTCCAGAAAAAAAAACGTGATGCCAAGGTTTTTTGCCTTGCATTCTCCAAAAAATTGTGAGAAAATTTATGCATTGGGAGTTGTTTGCCCCTACGCATGACTATTTATTCAACTAAAAGCACTGCACTTTTTACCGATAGCTATATTATAGATGAGCGATCGCTCCACTCTACTGAGAAGAGCAAAATAAGCATTTTGTGAAGCTCAAAAAAATCTGTGAGGTTTTGAGCCTTGCATTCCCCAAAAAGTTGTGAGAAAATTTATGTATTAGGAGTTATTCGCCCCTATACATGACTATTTATTCAACATCAACCCCTATATTCCAGGGCCAACGCATCTAAATTCTGGAACCTTCTACAGTTAAGCTTTAGAGAAGTAATAAGTATAAACACTCAGAACCCTAACATCCTTGCCCTGTTAGAACTTCAAAATAAGATGCGTTTGCCTTGCCCGATATTCTTTCTAATTGAAATTGAGATGTAGAAGTAGATTCTGATTTTTTTCTAACAACAACTTTCTTGCAACTCACCTAAGTCCTTGATTAGCTTTCCTCATAGAAAAAAAATTTTCATCAAAACCTTAGCTAATCCATAGATAAGTAAAGCCAAATCATATTTCATATTTCAATTTACTCATAACTGAAACAAACTTATTCCTAACTCCAGAGTCTCATAAAACTTCGCTTCTGAGATATAATAAAGCTGTTTAGTAACATACTACTCTCTATAATTAGTTCACTTTTAACTCTATAAAAGTTATCCGATCGCCTTCTCCTATTCCCTATTGCTTCAAAAAAGCGCACTGCCTGCGCTGAGGTTTCCGAGCACATAAAGACGGAGCAAGAAAAAGAAAATCATGAAAATAAATAAACCTACCCCTATCAAAAATTTAAAATAAAAATGACATCAAGTCCTTATAAAAGTAAAGTATTAAACTTTGTTTCTGAAAAATATCGCCAAATATTAGATAGAAGCGATCGCGCCCTCAACCATGTAAAAATTGCAACTACCAACACAATTCAATTGTTACTTTATCCAATATATGTGTTGCTGCAAACCTCTCGCCTAGCAGTCAAACAACTAGAAAAAAATAGAAAAACTCAAGTACCACAAATCACAAATAAAGTCAATAATGAAACAACTAAAAATCATCAAAATACTAACCAACCCATTCAGCAAGCATCACTAACAACAATACAAACAGCCACCCCACAAGCAGCTAAACCCTCAGTCAACACCTCAACCTCCTCCTTAATTAAACCCAAATCTAAACTTTTCCCAGGACTAGACATTAAATTAGAAAATCAAGACACCCTGGCAGATAATCATCAAAAATCCGAACTTTTGACCACAGAGCAACAAAAACAGCCACTTATCCTAACAGCTTACTTAGAAAACAAAGCCCCATTACAACTTCAACCATGCGCCGAAATAGCACCCAACTCCGGATATATGAGTATTTTCTGGCAAATTATGGCTTGGGTGCAAACCAGTCAAATAGCCTTATGGTTCAATCTATTTGAGGAATTGAAATTACCCCCGGAGAAAAATCAACTAATTCAGGAAAAAAATAATTACCAAACACTGCCATTATTGTCAAGTTCCAATCTAATTTTCCGTGACTTTATTAACAATATAGCTAAACATTACATACACCCAATTACTAGAAGTCTAGGTTTAAATGAATTACTACCACCTATTAACATAGAAGAATTACCCTTTGAATCATTGTTAGAAGTAAAACAAGAGGAACACCAGGTACAGAACTCTTCTCAAAAGACCATTTTCACTTCTAATAATTCTGCCAACATAGAAACTATCAGATTTAGAGAAAATCGGGACAGAAACATCAAAGCCTTAACAAAGACAAATGAACCAAACTATTCTCAGACCATAAAAAATACCAAAATTTCAATTCAACATCATAGTAGAGACAGTAAGCCAGAGTACCAAAAAGAACCAGACTGCTTAGAAGTAGCCTCAGTTTCAATAGGATATATCAAACATCCTCTAGAAGAAATATTGGGATGGGTGGATGTGGTTATGACCTGGATAGAAAAAGTATTTGCACAAGTCTGGCAATGGAGCCAAAAGAAGTTGAAAAATATTTGACACATATATTGTAGTCAAATGAGACAGTATTTAGATATGATAAGAAAGTTGTAGATTTTTCATAATCAATATCAATTTTTCACATCCTGGGAGAAAACTAATAGATGCTAACTCTAAAAATAGTCGTTAATATTGTCGTCCTCTTCTTTGTTGCATTATTCATTTTTGGATTCTTGTCCAACGATCCTGCTCGTAACCCTAGTGGTCGAGATATGGAGTAATAAAATCTCTATATTTTTAGAGACTGAGTAAAAACTTGCACCAAGATTTCAGTCAGCCTGGAAGTCCACTAATCTGATTAAGTGTTATATTCCAGGCTAGTTTTTGACATAATTTATAAAATATGATGTGTAAAATCAAATTCAGTGAGTAACTGAATAATATATCCAGACCCTAAAGAGTGGAAAAAAGTAATCTCCAGGCCAAGCTAATTAGATTTTTACTCTTGAATTGATAAATCTTCTGTAAAAGTTCTAACTCTTAAGTTTATGATCGACTCCGATCTTTAACCTTTGAGCTTAATGTTTCTATCTGAAATATGTCCTATCCTCTGCCCCCACCAGAACTACCTCCAATAGTTGAAACCCTCCCTTCACAAACGGTAACCCAATCTGTTACAAAATTACGACAGCAAGTACCTAGCCCACTGCCAAAATCAAACCAGGGGACTGAGGAAATCATATTGTCTGCAAAAAACACTTTCTCAGGACAAGAATTCAGAGAAACCGTATTATACAAAATTCCTCAAATTAAATCCACCTTTGACCCTGTTAGTCCAGTAAGTCCAATTCATACCACCTCAGCAAGTCTTGGACCACCTGTAGAAATAGACATATCATCAGCAGAGAAAATTTCTACTATCGAAAACCAAATTAATTTAGATAGAAAACTAACATTCTCCTCTACTTCCTTCTCAAATTTCTCCCAATATATTGCCAGAAAACAAGAGGAACAAAATACCAAACAAGCAAACTTATATAACCCCAACAGTAGAGAAATATTACGAAGTTTCAGTGAGAATACCGCAAGTACCAGAAAAAAAATAACCACCTCAGAATTTTTCAGTCAACCAGAGCAACTAGAAACACAAACACAAAAACAAACACTTAAAATAGGCCAAACAATAGAAGATAGCTCCCCAAAATTGCCCAATCTTCCCCAAGAGCAACAACCTATAGACCAGCCAGATGTCCCAGAATCAAAAGAAGAAGAAACACCCGTTCCCATAGCAGATCCAGAATCTCAAACCCAAGAGTCAGACGAAGAAACAGAAAAGAAACAACCTATTACAGTACCCTTGCCAGCAGATGTAGTAGAAGTAACAGCAGAGCGTCAAGAATATGACGACCAACGGCGACTAATTACAGCAGAAGGTAAAGTAATAGTGCGATTTAGTCAAGGACTCGTTAACGCAGACAAAGTACAAATTAACTTAACAACTCGTCAACTCCTGGCTACGGGAAATGCTGTTTTTACTCAAGGGCAACAAGTATTGCTAGGAGAACGCATGGAATACAACTTTACCCTAGACAAAGGAGTAATTGAACAAGCAAGTGGAATTATATTTGTCGGTAACGCCGAAGAAATATCCTCATCATCCCTACCCACCACAGAAGGAGTAGGAGCATTACAAGCAAGAACATTAAGCGATCGCATCAGTGCTACTCAACCACCAACAAATGTCAAAGCAACTGAAGGCACAAAAGTTACATTTGAACCCAAACTAGAAGCACCCGAACAAGCAGGAACAGTTAATAGACTACGCTTTGAAGCAGACCGTCTCAACTTATTAGGTGCAGGCACCTGGGAAGCCACAAATCTCCGACTCACCAACGATCCGTTCTCACCCCCAGAAGTAGAATTAAGAAGCGAGCGTGCTACACTCAAACCCCTATCACCCTTTCAAGATGAACTAATCACCAAAAAAGCACGGTTAGTATTCGACGATCGCTTTAGTTTACCACTATTTCGCGAACGAACAATTATTGACCGAAACCAAAGAGACCCCCTGCCAATTCAAATTGGTTATGACCAAGATGATAGAGGAGGGTTATTTGTTGAAACTACATTTGAACCACCACTTCAAATACCATTTCAAGTCAGACTAACTCCCCAATATTACTTAGAAAGAGCGTTTTTAGGAGATGAAGGCGACTCCCCCATAGATGATAATGTTTTTGGTCTCAAAGCTTCAGTCAACGGGTCCATCACCCCCACAACTCAACTAGAAGGACGAGCCACATTTCTCACATTTAAAGACTTTCCCGACCTAGAAGAAGACGACTTTCGGGGTAGCGTTCGACTAAGACAGTTATACCAAGGTTACAATTTAACAGGAGAGTATAGTTATCGCGATCGCTTATTCAATGGTAGTTTAGGATTTCAAACAGTTCACAGCAGCGCAGGTGTCGTTCTTACCTCCCCCCTAATACCACTAGGAGAAACTGGTGCCCAACTAAGTTTTCAGACAGGTTATCAAGTAGTCAATGCGAGAACAGACCGTCGGGAATTATTAACAGACCTCCAACCATTTGAACCCCTACCCGATGAAAATGATGATAATGATGACGACGATGCTAAAGCAAGAGCTGACCTTGGTCGTTTCCAGAGCGTAGTCTCCCTGAGATACCCACTAACTATCTGGAGTGGAGAAGCATTGCCAGCTACCCCGAACGAAGGCTTGAGATATACCAGCAAACCAGTAGTTCCATTTGTGCAAATGGTCTTAGGACTTACCGGTGCTACTAGCCTTTATAGTAACGATGAAGACCAATCTTATCTTCGTGGCAGTCTTGGGTTTACTGGTCAGTTTGGACATTTTTCCAGAGACTTTTTTGATTATACTGGATTCAACTTAACTTATAGCCAGACAGGTCTGAGTGGTCAGTCACCTTTTTTCTTTGACCGCGTTGAAGACACGAATGTCCTCTTATTTGGTCTTGTCCAACAGATTTATAAAGGTTTTCGGGTTGGCTATCAAAGTGGAATCAACATAGAAAATGGTGATATTCTCGACGATCGAATCACATTAGAATATAGTCGTCGTACTTATGGAGTCATATTAACTTTTAGTCCCAGACGACAAACTGGTACATTCAGCCTCCGGATCAGTGACTTCAACTGGCAAGGTGGTACAACTCCTTTCTCAGGGGAAGATATTCGGCCCGTAGGTGGCGGTGTGGTTCGTTAACGAAGTCAGAACTCAGAAGTCAGAAGTCAGAAGTTATTTTTGTAAGGGGGATTTGAGCAACTCTCCAAAAATATTTCGCCAGTCAAGGCGAGGTTGCACGACTTAATTATTTTGATAATCATGAGGAGTCAGTCCTCAGGAGTCAGGAGGAAATAGAATCACAAAGATGAGCGTAGTTATAACAATCAGAGATTTTTTTTACGTCTAATCAAACGGATTTGATATGAATAGTGATATCAAGTCTCATTAATTGGCGTTGTCAGATTAAAAGATGAATTATAGAGACAGGGTGGGAACAGGGACCTCTTTAAACTTAAGGTAATGAATCAGTAGTCAATTGAGTGCTTTAACATTTCAACAGACTTGGAATAGCACAAGGTTTTGCCATCTAACATAGCTCAGTAATGACGTAGCGCGTGTATTTTCTCCCTCTACACCAGTCATGTAAGTCTTGCTCACAATCTGATCTCCTGCCGGAATAAATTTAGTATAAACTGGATTACCATCCCTCACCCAAAAGTAACATTGCCACCAGAAAATAGTCTGCCATCATACCATGAATGTTTCCGCACTATGGTCACCTACTACCCAGGCTAAAATACCGGCTGGAAAATGGTCTACAGCAGCTCCTGTGCCAGATTTGATTTTTTTTCCGACAAAGGTTTCTAGTTGCTCCAATTCTCCTACCTCTGGCATAGTTTCTGCTTCATAGGTATCTGGTAGAAGTGTTCCCACAAGTTTAACCCCATCCATAATCGTTGTGCGTGAAACTCCTGTAATTCTCTCTATGGCACGAAAACCAATTCCATTAACATACATTTTCCAGCAGTTGCGCTTGAGATCATCACTGTATCCTCTATGTTGATATTCTGCGATCAATTGACGGCCACACTTGACACAGATATAATTTTGTTTACCTTTTCGCGTGACTATTTTTATGGATGTGGTGGCTGTGGCATTCTGGACATTCCATGACATCTCTCCTTGAACTTGACACGCTGATCATTCTCTCAATCATCTTCTTTTCTGACAACGCCCATTAATTAGCTATATAATGTCTGCTTGAATACTTATACTTTAGTGGAAGGAAGGCAAAGGGCAGAAGGCAGCGGGAGCTGAAGAGTTTCTTACAATTTTGACTGAATTCTATACATGCTCCGATGCTACCGGATATGATATCATAATAAAGATATTTTCTCTAATAAATTTCTCCCTGTTCCCTGTTCCCTAAATTTTTTATTGTGGGTATTCTAAAGAGACATGATATTAAAAGCCAAAGAACTATACCACAATCGACAATAGCAAAAAATTAAAGCACCCTGATTAATTTTGCTTGCCCTATTACCCAAAACTTGACAAAAATCTGCTTCCGATTCCCGATCAAAAGGCGATCGCTCCATCTACAGCACAAAGTTTAAGCCTAGAAGTCATATCAAATCCTCTTAATTGGACATAAAAAAAATTCTCCAATTGCCATAACTACGCTCATCTTTCTAATTCTTTCTCCTCCTGAATTCAGCAATTCCGACTTCTGACTCCAACTCGACTTAACCATTCTATAACTGTTTAACCGGATTTGATATCAGCAGTTAGGTTAGTAGATGGCATAACACCACTAAAAACTAACTAACTGCCAGAAACAAATTTGGGTATGGATAGACACCTTCTAAAAATCTAGACAATCCTAGACACGTTCTTCGAGTGACATCCTCCCGACGCCGACCTGACGGTACGGCGCGGGCTTCCAAACCTCACAGTTTGGCATTCCTAGTTTTTCTCCCTACGAGGTTTCGCCTCTGACCTAGACGGAGTTGCCTCCGTCCCCGG
>NZ_JAAHGM010000001.1:0-216904 GCF_010692625.1 Okeania sp. SIO2C2 | reverse complement strand
TTTGGGTGCTAGCGATCGCTTCCAAGTTTAGCTGGACAGAAAAAGCTTGCAACAATTCATCAAATGCCTTACGGTTTAGTCCCGTTAATGCCCTTAAGAGTCGGTCTTCTTTTAGCACTCGATTGATGTCCAGCATTTTTTCTTCTGATCTTTAAAACACTAATCTCTAGTTTACCTTATTAAGCGACAAGTCTAATTATCAATTATCCATTATCAATTATCAATTAATGAACCCCCATTCCCTAAAAAAACTCTGACAAGACATAGTATAGATAGAGTCCCGCAGAGTATTTTTGAGTGGCAACTTTATAATTAAGGATGCCGTTGAGTATTCAAGTTATTATGATTCAGTTCCAATTTCCCCAACCTCCTAAAGTATTTTGGAGTTTTACATTATCAATATTCTGAATATTCCAGAAATTTACTTTTTTATCACCAGCACTACTAGCTAAAATCTTGCCATCAGGACTAAAAGCAAAAGACCTGACTATATTCATAGATTCCATAAAAACACAATCAGCCAAATTTGCCTCAGCAAAATTAACATCTTGGAAACTAGCACCAGTAAAGTCAGCACCCAAAATAATAGACCGACTGAGGTTACAACCCTCCAAACCAAACTTATCAGTCCTCACCAACAAAGTCGCCGCATTCCCCCCAACATAACCAACCTCTGAAGAAGTGTAGGGAACGGGGGAACGGGAACGGGCAAGATGCCCATTCCACAAAACACAAAACTATTAAAATTACTTTATATCATAACATTTTCTAACCATTGAAGAATAGGAAAAAGCTACATTATGAATATCAAGCAAAGCAATTTTTATTTATGAAAACAAATAAATTTTTCTATTATTTTTTAGTCAAATATCACAGTTTATTAGGTAAAAATATCGGCTTCAGCACAACTAAATTTTAATTAAAATATCCTAGTAAATCAAAAAAAATGACAAATTCTAATAACTATCGCACCAAAATCACTATGTCAATAAACCCAAAAAAAGGAGTAGAAAGAGCATTAACGACAACTCGAACAATCATTCTTGGTTTAACCACTACTTTTGCTTTAACTATTTGTAAACCCACAATTACTATTAATATTTGTTGGCGTTGTACCTTAGATTCTGACAATAATAGTATTCATAGAAATAAAGTAGGAGGAATTCTTGATAAAATTGACAAAAATTATTCAGTAATAAATAAGAGCGATCGCGTACTTCAGTTAAATAGGACTTACCCATAAACGCTATTGTTAGGGTGCGTTATGCTACCGCTTTTCATGTCGGCGACAGCCGAAACACACCCTACTGGACTGAACTTTTCTTTTTTCCCTGTTGCCTGCTATAATTTGACAATTTTCGGGTATTTTGTATGATCACAAGAGCGCACAAAATCAGTAATATTTTCTGGACCAGACTCTTGTAAATTTTTCAATAATTCCGTACTTTCTGTCAGTAACTTATCGACATCAATCTCAAAATAACTAGGTAAATAATAATTCAATTTCCTAATACCTTCCCCCAACAACATAACAGCACCACGCCAATTTTCATTACCCGCGTGATAAAGTCCAACTGCTATTTGCAAAACCCCTTGATAAAAAGTACGTTCTGGTTCTCCAGCTTCCATCCATAAAGCCTCCAGAGTATCATGGCATTTATAGAACTCTTGTTGATTAAACTCAGCTATTCCCTGCCAAAACTCTTGGGGAATTTGTTCTTGTTCAGAAGTCATATCATGTCCGTTTGAATACTTTTAGGAAGGCAGAAGGCAGAGGGCAGAAGGCAGAGGGCAGAAGGCAGAAGGGAAGAAAGGTTCTAAAGGAGAAGGAAGGCAGAAGGACTGAAGTGGAAAAAATTGTCTGGCAATGTTTGTTACGAGAACAGTGGGAGCATCTTGCTCCCGTGCCTAGTCTCTAATGATGTCACAAATAGTCAGCAACTTATAATATGGAATAATAGGCTGAAATTATTGTAAGGGTCAATACTTTAAGTCTATCAACTTTTACTTCTAACTTCTAACTTCTGACTTCGTTCATCCTTCTACTTTTCAACCTACATAGTTGCTCTAGTAGCTTCTAAAACTTCTTGAGTAATTGTTTGCTCTTCTCCAGCAAAATCATTATCCGGAGTTAAAAACAACATACAATGACATTCTTTACGTTCTCGCATCGGTACACAAGGACAATTCCAATATGTAGCTTTTACTTCTGCTTCTTTATCTTCATAATGACGACATGGACATAAAGGAGCACCCAATTCATCCTTATGTTTAGCCAACCCTTCAATTACTACTGCCGTAACGGAAGGATCTACACAAAAATAAGTATTTGTATTCTTGGCATACTTTTCAGAAAAACTTTTCATCGCCTTCAACGATTTTTCAGTGGATAGTTTGCTTTCTGTAGTTGAGTTCATCATATACGTTTGTTATGCTGTTGATATTAGATAATTCTTTAAATTTTACAGCAAAAAGCCATTTTAGGGAGAAAATATGGTAAAAAATTCTAAATCTTTCAATTTTTTTATCTGCGCATATAATAAAAAGTTAAATTTGTCAATACAAACATAGGTGTTAGGTCTTAGGTTTTAGGTGGTAGGTGTTAGGTATTGGGTGTTATACCAATTTTATCTTTTCTCTCATGGGTTTAATACCCCACCGTCAACGGGGGTGCTTAAAATTGCTTGGGTTTATAAGACATGAAGTGGCGTCTAGAAGACATCCTCATGCAATTTTCCCTTCTTCCTTCTTCCTTCTTCCTTCAAACTTGAGACTGAAGTTGAAACTCTAAAGGTTGAGTCGAACTAATTTCTAAACCAGAAGAATGCTGAAGTTTTGGTATTTCTGTTCGTGAAGAAATAGACTCATCTAACCATAACAACCACCTACTTCCAGAAGGTAGAGAAGATAAACTCACTGGGTCTTGAGTCAACCAGAGCAAAGACTTTTTTGATGGGTTTCCTGACACAACCTCTTCCCCGAAGTTAACTCCAGCCAAAGTTTGCAACACCACCCTATTTCCATGCACCAACCCAGTAGCAGCAGTCCAAAGCTGGACATTTTTCAGAGAGCGGTTAGCATAGAAATACAAAGAAGCTGCTGCTATTACCGCCGCTTCAAAATTATCCGTTTGCCAATGAGCAGCACTATCAAGACAAATAATAACTTCTTCTCCTCCCTTAGATACCTCTAATTCTCGAACCCGCAACTCTCCATAACGAGCGCTACTCCGCCAATGGATCAAACGACTAGGGTCGCCAAACCGATATGGTCGTAATGTCCGAGTTAAGCCTTCCGAAGCCATCAGATAACGACTATCCTCGTTGAGTTGACGGCTATTTTCTTGACCAAGTTCATCTATGATCGGACAATTACTCAGGGGTAAAACTGTAGGATACACAATAGCAGTAGCTTTAGCATTCCGACTACGGCGACACCAAAATAGACCTAGAGGTGCTGCACTTCTCAGTTGAAAATGATGCCAACGATATATTCCTCTTCTTTTGGTAGGTAAATGGTAAGTCCAATGGTAAACTTCTTTGCCAGGAATGACTTCTATTGCTTGTTGAGGTGATTTTCCTAGCACCAAAGGAATTTCATCCTTGAGTTGTACTAATGCTATTGGTTGATTAGTAGAATTTTCAATTGTCAGGGCGATAGTTAAATAGTCGTTCACCGTTACAGGTTGAATTAGATGGCGACGTACTTGTATTTGACGTAGCGATCGCCCTGGCAAAACAGCACCCATTCCTAATAATGCAAAACTCATCCCACTAATTACATATAGCCATCCTGCCATTGTATTAGTGGCGGCACCAAAGAAGAATATTGATAACATTCCGAGTAACCCACCTGCATAGCTTGGTGTTACCCAGTTAGCTTCTAACCAGTCGGAAATTTTGTAGTAAATTTTCATCTTTATCGGTTTGACTATTTGATAATTATTTGGGTATGTAGCAGTCGAAGGAAAGGTTAGGATATATCAAAAGCTTAAAACTCAGACAACGCCAGATTTTTCCTCCTTCCTCCCCCCTTTCAAAGCTATGCTTTATAAACATCTTTCTTAACATAAAATTTGACAAAATAGACAAGTTATGTACGAGTCTTTAAAAGGTTTTTGTCAGAGAAAAAGTGTATTCAAAAGTACATTTTTTTTGATAACTTAAGTAGTTTTTCCTATCTACTATGATTCTTTCCTCTCTTCTCCCCTGCTCCCTGCTCCCCTGCTCCCCTACTTCCCACAAGGTTTTCAGGAGTTCCTTATAAGCGATAGCTTTCAAAGAGGGGTAGGGGGGATACCTTCTGCCTTGTTACCAATCAAATCCTTCTTCATTATTTTCCACTGTATCAAATAGAGATAGCTGTTTAATATCTTGGTTGATGACATAAGTATTAGATTGGTTTTTTAATGTTATTTTTCCTTCTGTTTGAGCTATTTTTAACCAGTCTTGTAATTGACTAATATTTACATTTAATTTTGTGGCTAAATCTTTGTCTGTTTGTGGTTTTTCTAAGTTATCAATTATGATGGGCAGCACTGCTTCATAAATACTTAATTGCTGTGTTGAAGTTTGATGCTTTTGGGCTTGTTGAGTTTTGGCAGCAATTCTATAATTTACTGGTTTTTTGGTTTTGATTATTTTTCCTTCAGCACAAGCTTGATTTAACCAATGACGTAATTGACCAATTCGTATTTTCAATATTTCTATTAAATATTTTTCATTCCGTGGCTGTATTAATTTTTCGAGTATTATCGGCAGGACTTTTTCATAAATCTTTTGATTAGTTATTTTGGTCAATGAATCATTTTCTGAGTTATTTAACACAGATGCAGATTCTGAAGTTAAATGAAATTCTGGCTTTGATTTTGTTGTAGATATTTGTCGGGCATTTTCTAATTTTTCTCGTTTTTTTGTGTCGGTCAATGAATCATTTTCTGAGTTATTTAACCCCGATGCAGATTCTGAATTTAAATCAGATTCTAGTTTTGCCTCTGTTGTAGATATTTGTCGGGCATTTTCTAATTTTTCTCGTTTTTTTGTGTCGGTCAATAAATTATTTTCTGGTTGATTTAATGGGGATTTAGAAAATAATAAAAGTTGCTTTAAATTATTATTCCACGGCTCTAAAGGAAAAGACTTTGCTCCTTTATCCAAAAGTGCTTGATTTCCCTTTTTCACTGTTCCTTGCATTTTCACAAAAACAGGTATTTGCTGATATTTATTCAAAACTTCTGTAGCACCTGCCCAAGTTCCACCCTTACCTAAACTACTACTTACAACTAAAGCATAATCAGATAAAGCATAAATATATTTATTCCGACCCATTGCATTACCAACATTAAATCTGGCATCAGGGTCATAAGTAGAAATTAAAGTTAGTTTACCATCCCTAATACTGTCACGATATTTTCTAGAAACAGATGCTTTATTTAAACTATCTGCCAAAACTCCAACCGCAGTACCACCAACTTCTAAAGTTCCTAAAATTGCTTCTTGGTCTATCCCTTTTGCACCCCCAGAAATTACATTAATTGCTTGAGATGCGCAAAGTTTTCCCATTTTATTTGTATATTCAACTTCTTCTTCATTAATATCACGAGAACCAATAATCGCTAATCCACCTTTTTCTAATAATTCTATATTTCCTACGCCATAAATAATTGCTGGTGCTAAATGTTGGAGATTTTGTTTCAATTTTTTAGGATAATTTTGGTCGCTCCTTGTGATAATCCATAAACCTTGATTTACCCATTTTTCTACAGTAATAGCTAACATTCCACCTCTTTCTAACAAAGCAATTAACCGCTCATAATTTAATTTTTTATCGTTAATTTTTGGCAGTATCTCTAATCCCTGTTCAGTCAACAAATCTTCTGGACGAAGTTTATTTTCGATTAAAAATTCGGCAAGTCGATTATACTCACTCAGAGTTAAAGGTTGTAGATGGATATTTCTCTTTTGACCAAAACTAGCACATAGTAATAAAATCACTTGTGCATCTGGAGATAAAACATGATTAAGCATTTTTATATTTAGACTTTTAGGTTTTATACCAATTTGAAAAAAGAATGTTACAAATAGTTCCAAACTTTAGATGTCGAATAATTTGCTTAAATTACTGAAGCATCAAAGTTTTGAGCTATAAAATCATAATGCATGACTTTTGACTTTTAACTTTTGAATTCCGTGAAACGGTATTAGGTAGTAATATCATGTCTACTTTATTAGCATTAAACAAGGAAGAAAAAATGAATGGGAACTCAAACTCTAAACAATTGTAGACACCGTGTAGGTGGCGGGGTATTAAACCCCAGGGTCATTTCATTCTAGATTTTAGCAATGAATTTATTGATTTTCAGGCAGCGAAAGATAAACTTCCTCAAGCTTAAAATAACTTCATTAATGGATAATGGATAATTGATAATTGATAATTACCTCTGGTTAAAACCGAGAGGATTGAATACAAGGAGATATTATTTCTTTTTTTCCCCTTAAAAGGGGAGGCTTTAAACCAGAATTGTTTAATTATTAATTATTAATTATTAGGTAATTTCGTCAATACATAAAATGGCGTAGTTTAGAATGAAATAGCCCTGATTAAACCCAAAGGAAAAAGATAATTTTACTTTAACGATCTATAAGATAACTTGATACTCATAAGTAAAAATAGTTCTCAAAACAGTGATAATCAAAGTTCAAAAATAATCACCAAAATAATTTAAAAAATATCGTAGTTTTCATTCCAATTCTATTTAGGGCTTGCTGATTAAATCTAAAAGTATTTACAGATAAAGGTTTTAGCCTTTTTGGGGCCTTTAAAAAGTGCCTGGTTTTCAGCTCTTCACGCTCAAAAAGTTAGTATTTTAGGTGCATAGTTGGGCAGAAAAATCACTCTTACAATTCTTATTCCTACCTCCTCGCTCATTCCCTTTTCTCCTGTCTCCTGTCTCCTGTCTCCTGTCTCCTGTCTCCTACCCTCACCCATAAGACTTTTTCAGCAAACCCTATTTATATATCTACAATTGATTCATGGCTAAAGCTAAAGGAAAAACCTGACCACTACCAGCATTTCGTAACAGTGCTGTAACAACAGTAAAGGTCCATCGTGAGTCTACAACATCATCTACTAAAAACACATTGCCACTAATTCCTTCCCAATTATTAATTTTAAAAGCACCGTCTAAATTATGAGCTTGTTTGTAACTATTACTCATATCTTTTTGTAGAGAAGTCTGACGATTTTTTATAATACATGGAACAAAGGGTAAACCTAGTTTTTCAGCGAGACTTTGAGCAAAGTTAGGAACAAGTTCCGGACGATTTAAAGAGGGAATACAAGTCACCCAAGTGGGGAAAGGTTGAGGTTGCCAACGTTGAATCATATTGTATGTAGCTCCAACTAATCTATCATTAAAATTATTATCTTGATACTTTCCTTTTTTCACAAGTTCGCCCCAACCAGCATCATTCCAAAGAGAGAGCGATCGCCCAATTTCTGCTTTTAAGTCTTGAGAGATATTGCCGTTGAAATTATAAATTGATCAAGCATTTTTCGGCCATTTTTTCCGAGGTTATATAATTTGTTCACTACTTCGCAAAAATTGTACAGCTTCTGTCACAAATTTTGAGGAAACATTCTCTGAAAAAATAGGTTTTCCTAAGCAAATAGCACATTTACCACAAGGATTTGGATTTGGATCGTCTAACTCTTTTCTAAGAAACTGCATTAAGCATTCTTGACTCTTCATATAATCCCGCATTCGAGCTTGTTCTTGATAACGTATTTGAGTCAATTTTTCTATTTTTTCTGTGTCTGATTGATAATTAATTGGAGTAGCATAATACTTTGACCCTATTTTTTTTACTGGGGATGGAGTTTCGATAGATAATAACTTCAAAACTTTATTTATTTGCCCATTAGTAAGATTCAAATATTCCTCTAACATAGGAACAGAAAGACCGTCTTCTGCTTGATTTAGTGCAGCCAAAACTGCTTGATTATCAGCTTCTGGAGGAAAGGCAGTCTGAATAAAATAATCAGTAATTTCTTCATCTTCTTCACCACTTAGAAGAATACCATAGGCATTTTCTACTGCTCTACCTGCACGGCCTACTTGTTGATAATAATGTACCACTGAACCAGGACGTTGATAATGAATTACAAAGCCTAAATCTGGTTTATCAAAACCCATTCCAAGTGCCACAGTTGCCACTAATGCTTTAATTTTATTATTCAATAATTGCTCTTCTAATTCTTCTCGCTCTGCTGTATCTTTCTTACTATGATAAGCTGCTACATTTATTTATTGAGACTTTAACCACTTAGTAACTCTTTCAGCATCTCTAATAGTTAAAGTATAAATAATTCCACTGCCAGGAATATTAGGTAAGTATTCTGCTAACCATGCTAAACGAGAAGGATAACTGGGTAAATAAATATTTTGTAATCTGAGACTATCTCTAGTTAATGAACCTCTAAATATTTCCAGATTTGTACCTAATTGAACAACAATATCATCCACCACTCGGTTATTAGCAGTAGCAGTAGTAGCAAGCACTGGAATATTTTTTGGTAAAGCTTGTAAAATTCTAACAATTCGTCGATAATCAGGACGAAAATCATGCCCCCAACCAGAAATACAGTGAGCTTCATCAACCACAAATAAACCAATATTTTTAGCAATAGGAATTAAGATATTTTCGAGAAAATCTTCATTAGCTAATCTTTCAGGAGAAATCAATAATATATCTACTTTTCCTGACATTAAATCATTCTCTACTTCCGCCCATTCTTTAGAGTTGCTAGAATTAATTGTTTGAGCGCTAATTCCAATTATTTCCGCAGCAGAAATTTGATTTCTCATTAATGCTAAAAGTGGAGAAATTAACAAAGTAATACCCTTACCTTCATCTCGAAGTAAACGAGTAGCCAAAAAATAAACAAAACTTTTCCCCCACCCAGTACGTTGCACAACTAAAAGACGACTTTGATTTTCAGTAATAGCTTTAATCGCTTCCCATTGACCATCTCGAAATTCAGCAGTGGAATTATTCAGTGCTGTTCGTAGTAATGATAGTGCCCTTTGTTGATTCATATCCATTAATTTCTATCTTAATCCCCTGAATTTTTAGCAGATTTACCAAACTATTAAAAACCTTGCTAAAATATTTTCATCTTATTAATATAGCCATATTGTGATTGCAATCTATCCAGGCAGTTTTGACCCTATTACCCTAGGTCACATAGATATTATTGAGCGGGGGTGTAAGCTGTTTGAAAAAGTTATTGTGGCCGTACTGCAAAATCCTAGTAAGACTCCTTTGTTTGCCATTGAGAAACGTTTAAATCAAATTCACTATTCCACACAACACCTATCTAATGTGGAGGTAGCCAGTTTCGATGGTTTAGCGGTAAACTATGCAAAAATACGACAGGCTAAAGTCCTGATTCGAGGTCTACGAGTTCTTTCTGATTTTGAAAAAGAACTTCAAATGGCCCATACAAATAAAACCTTATTATCTGAAATAGAGACAGTTTTTTTGGCCACCTCTAATGAATATAGCTTTTTAAGTAGTAGTGTAGTTAAAGAAATTGCCATTTTTGGTGGATCGGTAGATCACCTCGTTCCTCAGCACATTGCTATTGATATTTATAAATGTTACGACAAAATTCAGCCAATATTAAATCAGCAGTAAGTGGACAAAATATCGAGGCAACTCACCAGTAACTCCCCTGGAACCTATATCCAGCAAGAATTAAATCGGCTGGAGGAAATTATTCTCCATAGTCCTAGAATTTCCTTTGTAGGGTTTGCCCTGGTGGATGAAGAACAACTACTCGATCAGCTAAATATAGTGCATCTGAATTTAGAAGGACACTGGATTGTCTCCCATAAAGATTAAATCCTGATTGAACTAAAAGTAAATGAACAAAATATCGAGAATAAACCTACCATTGCCTCCCTTGGATTCGATATCCAGCAGGAACTAAATCTATTGGAAGAGATTATTCTTGATCGTCCTAGAATTCCCTTTATGGGACGAACTTTAATAAATAAAGAACAGTTGATAATGTTAGGACAAAACTCAGCTAAAGCCAATATTGAACCAGAAGTAAGTGGACAAAATATCGAGGGTGAACCCGCTAGTAGCTCCCCTGGAGTTGATATCCAGCGAGAGCTAAATCGGCTGGAGGAGATTATTCTCGATAGTCCCAGAATTCCTTTTGTAGGCCGTACTCTGATCGATGAAGAACAGTTACTAGATCAGTTAGATATAGTACGTCTGAATTTACCAGTTGCTTTTCAGGAAGCAGAAATGATTGTTCGCCATAAAGATGACATTCTTCAAGAAGCTGAACTTTATGCGGAAGAAATTATTGAAAATGCTGAACAACGAGCTTCCCAAATTTTAAATGAAATGGGTCTTGTGCAGCAGGCTAAGGTAGAGGCAGATCAGCTCAGAAATCAGGTTCAGGTTGATTGTGAAGCGATTCAACAAGCTACTATTGCTGAAATTGAACAAATTCGCTATCAAGCTCAACAAGAGTTGGAGGAAATGAAAGCTAGAGCAATCGCAGAGTGTGATGAAATTCAAAATGGTGCAGATGACTATGCCGATCATGTTCTGGATAGTATTGAACAGCAGTTAACTGATATGCTCAAGGTCATTCGCAATGGTCGTCAACAATTAGAAGGAGAAGGACATGGAAATATACCAAAGCCACTAAATCCTACTAATGATCTATAGGGACAATGAATTAGTCATGGTTTTATCCAAGTGCTTAAATATGTTCTGAATGTGGGCATCAACAGAAAATGCCGTTACATTTGAGAACCCATAGAACCCATTTGACATCTTTTAGTGTCTTGAAGTACATTTGCTACCAAAGCTCGATCCACGAATCATGCTGTACTCCGGCAGCCTAACATGGGTGATTGAAAGGTCAAATTCTTGAATTACCGAAAAATTTGGTCTTAAAGCCTTGCCCTTTTAAGGCCACTTTATCTTATACTGGTAATAACTGGCAAAGGTATTCAACTGCTCTAAAAACCTAGTTACTAATCGTAGCACACGATTCACCTTGAAAACTGCGGTCAAACCCCGCGTCGCCGTTAGGCGCAAGGGAATGCTGACCAACAGAAGATTTATGGGGTTTTGCACAGGAATGTTTGTGCATGGAAAAGCTTTAAGCACCAAGTACAAGAGAACCAAAATTTTTAAGGTTTTAACTGTACCGTAGGGCATAGGTCCACAGGCTCTTGATAGCGTTTGGCCAGCATTCCGATAGGAAAGCTTCTCTGTTTGCGTTTGCGTAGCATCCCGTAGGGAAGCATTCCGTAGGAAAAGAGGCAATAGAGCAAACGCTTGGGGAGAAAACCATCTCTGGCTTAGGTATCGCAAGGTATCTAATTTAACTGGACTCGGTGTTGGTTTAGCCTTGCGGAACGCAAACCAATAATCCTGGTTTCAGGAGAATCTCGGTGTCTTTAGGCTGAAGAGTATGTCAAAAGATGTAAAATCCTCGTCAAAAACTTTGAGAGAAATCTAACTAATGCGACTGCCAAGATTAATCTTTGCTTTATTAGGTTGATGATTTAAGAGCCTTGCAGCCTTTTCTTAGATGTCAAATGGGTTCTATAGCAAGGAACAAGTTGGTGTTTGACTTATGCTGATGATGAACCTAATCAGGGGAAATATTTTTCCCAAAGATGAGCTGTTCCCTGCTATATTCCCTATTCTATATCGGTCTAAATTGGATCTATATGTAATTAAACAGATTTGATATTAAGCAAAAGCAGAATATCCTAAATTTGGAGGAATATCTTGCCAACGTCCTTGACCTACGGCTTGATTTGCTTCCGTAAGACTAATATCACCAGTGTACAAAGCACGACCAACAATTGCACCTTCTACCCCCATGGGTTCTAATGCTAACAGACTTAACAAATCAGTAATTGAACTAATACCGCCAGAAGCGATGGTAGGAATATCGATTGCAGTAGCTAATTCCCTTAAGGACTCTATGTTAGGCCCTTTGAGAGTGCCATCTCGGTGAATATCAGTGTAGACGATCGCTGCAACTTTTAGTTTAGCCATTTGCCGAGCGAGGTCAGTTGCTAATACCTCAGATGTTTCTAACCATCCTTTAGTAGCGACTTTACCATCTCTGGCATCAATACCTACAATAATTTGACCAGGAAATTCTTGACAGAGGTTAGATATTAACTGAGGTCGTTCGACCGCTACAGTACCGACAATAGCTTGTTTTACACCAAGAGCAAGCACACTTGCAACTGCAGAATAGTTACGTAAACCTCCCCCTAATTGTATTGGTACATCTACTGCTTTGATAATCGCTTCTATTGTCTTTTGATTTACGGGTTGACCTACTTTTGCACCGTCTAAATCTACCAAATGTAGCTTTGTTGCTCCTTCATCTACCCACCTTTTTGCTACATAAACTGGGTTATCATTAAAAATTTGCGTTCGCTGATAATCTCCTTGATATAATCGTACACAACGTCCATCTAATATATCGATTGCGGGTATAATATTCATAGACAATATTTTTTGTATTCAAAACTACTATTTTTTCAACAGTTGCACCCACTGTTAATATGATACATAATTGAACTAGACAATCCTGACCATAGAGGAGTTTTGACTCCTGCTAATTTCATACCTTCTGCAGTCCAATCATTACAAGCTCTTAAAATTGAATAACTACCTTTTGCTGCATAAAAACCGCCTCCATAACTACTATCTACGAGCAGGTTGATTTTATTACCTTGGGCATCTAACTTGAAGGAATTATTGATAAATTTTATCAGCCTACGGTAATTAGATTTGGTAATTATAACACACTTAATTTCGTATTGTTGAGGAATATTTCTATATGCTAATACCCTTATAGCAGAGGGTGTTGGTAGGAACATGGCCTTAAAAATTGTTACAATTGGCAATGATGTCCCAGTATAAGTTTCGAGAAAATAAGCTTGATCGCCAAGGCCAAAAGCTAGATAATTTATGGGAATTGATGGATTAGCTATTAATTTTAAGTTGAAATGTTGCTGCAAATTCCAATTTTTAGTTCTGACTGGAACTAGAATATCTGTATGGATACCACTATTATAAATATAGATAGATATGCCTTTGTTTAATAAAGTCATATCGCAAGAATTATCATACCAATTTCTCGGAGTAAAATAACCAATAATTAAGCAAATTTTTATAGATAAAATAGTACTTAATACCAATCTAACAATTCTATTTTTTAACATAAAAACTGGTGATTTATTCATTGAGTATCGTCAATATATATGTCTATATTGACGATATTCTATTCATAATAGATTCCAAATTCTTAAAAATAAATTCTAGACGTAAAAATAAACCAATTAAATTACTATAGAAAAATTTAACTTTTTTTGTATTTTAAACTTTACCAGAGTTTTCTGAATATAAAAGCACGCCACCTAGAACTAAATTGATGGCTTCTTGAGTTTGTTTTTCAATCATTTCCTGACTCAAAAGTTGTCGATCTGGCTTGAGATAACTGAGATTTTCCTGAGCATCAAAATAAAAAACACAAATCCCTAGAATATTAATAGTTGTCAAAAATGGATCGACCTGCCGGAAACTTCCTTCTCCTATTCCCCGCTCCAAAATATCCATTAAAAATACAAAGCTATCTTGCCAACCAGTTAATTTTCCGTATTTACCCTGATTTTGAATTGCTTCATGGAACCACAGTCTCCCTCTATAGGGATGAGATGCTTCGTAGGCGATCGCTGAATGTATTACCATTTTCAAAGCTACTTCTGCTGGCAACTGCTCCAGGTGCGACTGCTGAATCATTTGATTAAGTTCTCTGACCAAGCGTTGAAAAACCTCCTGATACAAAGCATCCTTACTTTTGAAATAATAGTAAATCATGGCTTTTGTTACTCCTGTACGAGCTGCGATCGCATCTATCTTTGCCCCAGCTAAACCATATTTCGCAAATTCCTCCTCTGCTGCATCTAAAATTTCTGCTTTTGTTGCTTCTCGATCGCGCAACCTTTCTTTCTTCTGAGGCGATGGTTTTTTTTTGCCTTGATGGTTCACAACTGTTATAAATAGACTCCCAAAAAATTTACTGCCTTGATATGAAAAGGCCAAGCTTTACACTAATTACTATGGCCATATTTTGGCCTTAATCCTTAGCTAATTAATATTAGCATTTGCTTCGTTAACTCTTGACAAACAACATTTAAAAGCTTTCGTTTTACTAACTAAATATTTAGTTAGTAAAAACAAGAAGAGGAGCGACAGATGGCACATATAGATATACCATCAGGCTTTCCCGGCATTGCGGGTTTAATGAAATATCAACCGGATACAGGTAAACTGTTGTTGGAATTGAGTGAAACCTTGTTGAGAGGAGACTCACCATTTTTTGCTAATGTCCACAGTGACAACATAACAGTATATGATCCTTCCTTTCTTTTGAGTTGTGAGTTCTAAATCATCAAATAACGTACTTGTCCAGATTGATAATATGAGAACAAAAAGTTAGTTTACTAACTGAGTATAGTTAACATTTTTCACATTCTGCTTAATATTAAATTTTCTGTCTAGTCCAGTAAGTTCTAGATAATATTTAACTGTATCGTTCAAATTTATTAGATATAAGTTACAATTATTTTTCTTAGCAATACGATGTAATGTGACCAAAGTCACTAATCCATAATTATTAATGGAATGGATAGTGGCAAGGTCTACTAAACAGCAATGTTCTGGGCTATTAGATAGAATTTGTTTCAACTTCTGTTGTAGCAGAGAACTCTTTTTTTTATTAAAGTCACCTAAAAGACGAATTAAGAGTGCCATGACTTTTCCTACCTTGCTAATTTTAAATACAAGGTAATTATCTAATATTGTGATGTAGGTAGTAAGTGATTCCCATAAGTATAACTTAGTGATAACATGAAGCTTAGTTAGTGATACTTCTGTTGACTAACTAATGATATAGATCACAATTGATATTAAGCCGGAACAAGAAAATTCCAATGGCTAATATAATCACTAAAATAGGTGTTATAGTAAGGAAAAGGCAACAGTGGGAAAAACATTTCTCTGTCTAAGGTTCATGATCGGTCTATATCCTAACTAACTCTTTGGCCTGCTATAGATAGCTCACAAGAGCAAATCAGACAGTGGTTTTAGCATTAACATTTCAGAAAATGGCAAAAAATTAAATTTTTAAGTAAACAAATGAAAATAAATAGGGAACAGTAGGAGAGTTTCGACTTAGTTAACAATTTGCGCAATTTATTGACATAATACGCTAGTTCTCACAGGCAAGTAGTAACGAGGGTGACGCTTTGTATCTTCTGCACTAATCCCTGCTATTCGCATTTCTGGCAGTCTATCTATATAGACGTAGACCTATCCTGAAATCCCGCTCCCTACTAGGAAAGGCGTAGTAAGGGTTTGAGGACTTTTTTAGTTATGTTAATTGACAAAGACTTAAATGTAAGTATAGAGTGTAGAGATGGGGTTGGCTTGACCGTTAATGCCTGTGGATGAGTAACCGCCGACGGCCTCAGTAGAAGCAGGAAGTAAACATCAATTTGTTACGTTATGTGACGCTTTGTATCAGTTTTATGAAGCAGTTTCTGACATGATAAAAATCATCAGACATAACAAAAAGAATGCGATCGCATTCTTTCCCTAATCTCTAGTGCAGGATGGCAGAAATAACTAACCAGTTACAAAATCCTAAAAGCCTTATCAATCAATATTTTTGACTTTTGACTTTTGAATGCATGACTTCCGCGTAGCGGCACTAGCTATTCTATGAAAAAGGTCTAATTAGCAGCTCGAGCTGCTCTCTGCTTTGCTACATCTAGATTATTTTGATACTCGAGAACTTTTGTTTGTGCTGTTTCGTAGTTTGGATTAGACTCTGGCACTTCTTTCATCAGATCGACAGCTTTTTGCCAGTCATTAGCTACTGCATTCCATTCAGATTTTGTTTTAGCAGTCTGAGATTTTTGAGCAGCACTTTGGGCACTTGTGACAGCAAAATACCAAGGGTCTGAAACAGTGGTTCCGGAATCATTTGTTTTTGGAGATGGTGAAGTTTCAGTATCTTCAGAAGATGTTTGTGGTTGAGATGAGTCAGGGTCATTAGTTTCAGTGTTTTCTGATTTTGACTCACTTAGGAAGGGTAAGGGAAATATTCCACCAAAGTGCAATGCAGCAAGAGTAGCTAGTGAGACTAACAAAAATAGTAGCAATATTCTCAGAATGAGAGGAGTTTTCTTTTTTTGAGCTTGAGGTTGCTGTGATATTTCCTCTTGATTTTCTTCATACTCAGTTTCTTCATACTCAGTTTCTTCGTCGTATTCTCCCTCCTGGTAATAATCTTCGTCTGTTTCAGTTTCGTAGTCAGCTTCAACTTCTTTTGGTTCTAAGTGATCTATAGGTTGCTGAATATCTTCTAAGTCCGATCTTTCTTCTTCAAGGTCAGGTAGATCCGATGTTGGTGGGGTACCTAAAATAATTTTATCTTCCCAGACTGGTTGTTGATCGCCAGTCTGAATACCATACACTTTGACTGTGTGGATTGATTCAACTCCCAATTTAACGATTCCAGTTCTAATAAATTCAACAAGAGGAGCTTGTTGATTAGCAACTTGATCGGACTCGAGTGTAACTTCAAGACAATCATTGTCCCTAGTTACTTGGACGTTAATACCTTTTTTTTGTAGTGAGTGGTTAATAATTGAGGAGATAATTTTTGGATCTCCTTGTTTAGCAAGTTCCCGCAGATTATTTGATGCCATAAATAGCGCTCCTTTGGGCTGGAGGGCGAATAGTTGATTTACTTAAAATTATTTAATTATTATAGTGAATTACTAAAACCAAAACTTTTTGGCTCTGAACTTCTTGATTTACCGAAAACCTGGGTATAAAGCCTCCCCCTAAAAGGGGGACTTTGTGCTATGCTTAAGAAAGCGGAAGGTATTCAACCGCTCTAAAAACTTAACTACTAATTGTAGCGCACTAGCACCTTGAAAATTGCTGTCAGACCCCGCGTCGCCCTCAGGTGCAAGGGAATGCTGACCAAGAGAAGAGTTATGGGGTTTTCCATAGGAACGCTTATGCATGGAAAAGCTCTAAGCAACAAGTACAAGAGAGCCAAAGTTTTTTTTGAGGTTTGAACTGTACCGTAGGGCATACGGGAACAGACTCTTGGAATAGAGTAAGCGCTTGGGAAGAGAACCATCTCTGGATTAGATTCCCCAAGGTATTTGATTTAAGTAGACTCGTTGTTGGCGTAGCCTTGCGGAACGCAAACCAAGAATTCTGGTTTCAGGAGAATCTCCGCACCTTTAGAGGTTGTTTGTAAAGAATTATGAAGTGTTTTTACCCCTGGCAAATTGGGTATTTCAGCCTATAAATCTGGGATAAATAACCGAGTTGTTAAAGTTTAAAGGTCAATCATTGTATATTACAAAACTTTACAAACAGTCTCTTAGATCGGAGAGTATATCAAAGAGTACTGCCTCCACTAAGTTAACTTAATTTTGGGTCTGACGTTCTCTCTAAAGATTTATACCTTAGTTTATAAATTCATCGACTTTACTCTATTAACTGCAATCTTATTACCACTAATTTTTAGCTCGTCCAGATTTTCCTCCACAACAAATTAAATTAATTTCTATAGGCTGACCAATCGCCGATGATTTCAGAATCAGAAAACCTACTACTTGGATTGTATATTAGCAGAAATTATCAATTGTTAACAATATCTAATAATTAAAAATTGCTTCTTATCTGTCTATACCTGTAGTTATATTTGTCTAAATCATATTATGATGCTTAATAAAAGCTCTAATTTTTTTACTTAGTGTCAATAAATTAGTAAACTTATGAATAGTTTAGCTGATTATGGGATGCGAATCCTATTAATTTTATAAATTTTTAAGAATAGTGATTTGAGGGGGCATTAAAGATTAAAAATTATGCTAGCGTTAATGGTTAAATATTTTCTAGGTTTTTTCCTGTTGGTAATTTAATAGCTTTAATATGTCCTGAATAAATATCTCCAACAATGATGATGGCGAGGGAAAACCTGAAAATAAACTATATGAATTTACTCAGACCAATGGGGGTGTTTGAATTATCTTTTTCTTTTGGGTTTAATACCCCGCACCTCATGAGCGGTGTTTACAATTGGTTGGGATTTGAGTCCCCATCCACCTCTTCCTTCTTCAAGGCCATAATAATTCCGATGTCCTAAATTTTGACTCCCAGCCGATAATAGTTCTACGATTTTTTACTGAAGATATTTTTCTGAGAAAGCAACTGACAAAGTTCTATTACTTTAGTTTGTAGTGTAGATATTTGCTCTTTTCCTTGCTTGAGACTTACTTCTAACTCTAGTAATAAAGGTAAGGTTTTCTGTAATTGATTTAAGGACAAAGAATTAACCTCTTGTCGTAAAAAATATATCCTTTTAGGGTTGCCTATTTCCGCAGCTTGAGCGATCGCTTTTTCATCTCGCTCCCCTGTCTCTATCATTAATTTTACCCAAAACCATATTCTAAATTGGCCTACCAGAGTAGCCACTATTCGTAATGGATGTTCATTGTGGGCAATTAAATCTGCCACTAACTCCAAAGCTTTAACCGTATCACCTAAACGAATTGCTGTAGCTAACTTTAAACTACTTTGAGTCTGAGAACCGACTAGAGTAGTAATTACTTCTAAGTCCACTACAGAATCTCCAGATACATATAACTGTAATTTAGTCAACTCACTATGAAGTTGTCGGCGATCGTTACCTAAAGCTTCTGCTAAAAAAGTAACCCCACTAGAATTAAGTTTGACTCCTACCTCCTGAGCCATTTCTTTGACTTGCTGCTCCAATAACTCTGTTTTCCAAGGAGGAATAGGAGAGAAATCTCTAACCTCAGCCCATTTTTGGATCAATTTTGTGGACTTAAGTCTTTTATCAGGTTTATTGGGCGTAGTCAACAATAGCACAGTAGTTTCAGGAATCTGAGGTAGAGTACTTTCCAAATTTTCCAATAGATTTTGTGAACAATGCTGAGTTATATTAGTATCGACTAGCCAGATAAAACGACTACCAGAACCAAAAGGAGGAGTCATGGCCTGATTCAATCCAGTTTGAACAGCATCTATTGCTGGTAAAATTTTGTCATAGTTAAAGCTAGCCCAGTTAGGATCGAGGACAGATTCACGCAAAGCATTAGCTGCTAGCATCATTGAATATTCATCCTCGCCAAAGTATAGGTAAATTGGCATAAGAAGCTATTTTTTGATAAGGGGCGATTAAGATTGGACGATACATATCAGAACTACATTAACCGAGTAGCACAGACAACCTTGCTATCAAGTTACAAATCTCAGTTGGAATATATCCAACAGTCTCCGAAATTCACTAAACTGGATGGCCAAATTGAGGCGAAAAATTTTCCTGGCTATTCGGTGATTACTCCACCGGGGGAAGAAGACTCGCAAAACGGCAACTTTTATCAGTATTTGCAACAATCTCAACAACTATTAGTAGAACTATTGGGAACTAATTTAATGATTCCCGTGCCTGGCAATAGTTTTCATTTAACCTTAGCTGATTTAATTTGGGAAAGTGCCTTTCTAGATGCTAGTCAAAGTAATCCTCAATTTGAAGAAAAACTACGCTCTTGTATTGCTGAAAGTTTTCAAGAGTTATCTATTGCCAAAAGTGGCCATCAAGTCCGCTGGCAAGTTTTAGGAATTGTAGTAATGACTAGAGCTATTGGTGTTTGTCTAGTCCCAAAAGATGAAAGTTCTTATGATCGGATTCTACAACTACGTCGGTCAATTTATCAAAATCCTAATTTCATTGCTTTAGGTATTGAACAGCAATATCACTTTACTGCTCATATTACCTTGGGATATTTTGGGGAAATTCCATCAGATTTAGATACTGCTGCTGTGGGAGATGGGATTTTAGAATTAAATAATCAATGGTTGGAAAGCAATTCAGAAATGTTATTGCATCGGGGAGAACTCCGAAAGTTTGATAATATGGTACGGTATTATCGACAATCAGATTGGCCTGTTGTAGATTTGTAATTAGGGTTTGCTGAAAAAGTATTTTAGTAGGGGTAGGAGACAGGAGACAGGAGACAGGAGACAGGAGACAAGCCACCCCTAACCCCTCCGGTGGAGGGGAAGATAGGAGAAATGGCTTGGGAGCGAGGAGGTAGGAGCTAAGTTTTGTCCCTTAATTTTTCTGCCCAAATCTTGACCAAAATCCGCTCCTAAATTGAACTATTACCACTTAAAATCTCGCACTTTTTGATACTTAACAAGGCTAAAACCTTTATCTATAAAGACTTTTAGATTTAATCAGCAAGCCCTAATTAAATTAGGCCAGAAATAATATAGGGAATAGGGAATAGGTAGGGACTTTGTATTCAAAGTCCCTACAGATTATTTCGTTTATGAGTTATTCGGGAGCAAGTAATGAAAGGGGTATTCATAATTCTGATGTTGATTACGGTTAGTCCAAATATCTTAATTCTGATGTTGATTCACCAACGCCATTTTTTGACTTGATAAGTTAGAATTTTGATCGTAACTTGTCCTTAAGGGCAGAGTTTAAAAATTGTATTTGGAGTATTTTATATGGCGTTGCATATTTGCGGGATGAATTAGTGTGGGGAGTGTGGAGGGCGTTACATATTTGCGCATTGGAATTATAGTTTTAGAAAAAGAAGGAAGTATATAAAGATGTGTTACCTTTTTTGCAAAGATTCACCCCTTAGTTCAGCAGCACCTTTTATATAATTCCCACGGACTATTGACTACTGATTTAGCTGTAAATTATCGTGAGTATAAATGTTATTGGCATAGGTTTAGATGGAGTTGTTGGACTAAATGAGTCAGTGCGGAAAATTGTTGAAAGGGCGACTGTGTTAGTAGGAAGCGATCGCCATCTCCGTTATTTCCCTAATCATTCTGCCGAAATTATTGTACTGGAAGATATACTTGAGACAATTGTAGAAATACGACAGCATTTAGATATCCCCAACAGTTGTATCGTAGTTTTAACTTCAGGAGACCCTTTATTTTTTGGCTTAGGGCGACTATTAGTAACTCATTTTCCGCCAGAAAAATTAAGGTTTTATCCGCATCTGAGTTCGGTACAATTAGCTTTTAGTCGCCTTAAAATTCCTTGGCAAGATGCTAAAATAATTAGCGTTCATGGTCGCTCAATGGATGAGTTGATTCAAGCACTGCAGCAGGGAATTGAGAAAATAGCAGTGTTAACAGACCATACTCATACACCAAAGGCGATCGCTAGTTTGTTATTAAGTTTAGATTTACCAATTGACTATCATTTTTGGGTCTGTGAAAATATAGGTAGTGAGGATGAACGAGTTCAACAATGGTCTATAGATGAAGCAAAACAAGAAATATTTGCTCCTTTAAATGTAGTAGTATTATTACGTCAAGGTAAATTAGCTAATCAATCTGTGGATTTAACTAATTTGCCTTGGTTGGGGATACCAGATAATTATTTTTTTACTTACGACGATCGCCCGGGGTTAATGACTAAACGGGAAGTACGAGTGTTAATTTTGGCCGAGTTGGGTTTGCAACCAGGACAAATTATTTGGGATATTGGTGCTGGTAGTGGCTCTGTTTCAGTTGAAATTGCCCGCCTTTTTAGTGATTCTACAGTATATGCAATTGAAAAAACTGCTGCTGGAACAAGTTTAATTGAAGAAAACTGCCATCGCTTTCAGGTTAACAATGTAGTTTCTATTCATGGTAATGCTCCAGATATTTTGCATCACCTGCGTCCTCCCCATAGAATTTTTATTGGGGGCAGTAGTGGTAAACTTAGGAATATTCTGGGAGTTTGTGGGATGAGGATGGTACCTGGAGGAATGATAGTATTAGCATTTACCAGTTTGGAAAATTTGCATACTGCTTTAAGTTGGGTAGAGGAAAGAAAAAAGAGCGATCGGAGTTGGAATTATCGTCTTTTGCAAGTACAGTTATCTCGATCTATACCTATAGCTAATTTAACTCGCTTTACTCCACTCAATCCAGTGAATATTATGATTATTAGTAGTTAGCACAGGGTAATGTATTTGCGACAAATGAAGGCAATCGCGGTCCTCATGGCGATATGTGGATATCCTTGAAACCCTGATCAAACAATAGTTTTGAAGTGCTTGTCACCCTCAGAGGGGACTTACACAATTTTTAGAGCTTTAATATAGCCTAAACTCTCTTTATGACTGGCAAATACGTCCCTGTTTTCAGTTAACCAATCAAAAAAACGGATTGATACCAAATCCAGTTTACCTAGACCACAAATAAGTAAGCTAAAATTCATATATATTAAGGTTTTCTCAATAAAATATTGTAGTCTATAGTAATTGGATTTGGTATAAATTTCGATCAGATAGTGATTTATGAAGATTTAGCGGAGCAGTTTTTAGCATAGTCATCCCTGAGTTCTGGAGATTGCTTTCCTGACGGAATGCTCTGCAAATGCTGTCGCTGGCAATAACAATTGTTTTGCTGGACAAAATATTACATGAAAAAGTTGAGAGACACACCCTAAATATTTTTCGGGTGCATCTCCTCAGAATCGAATATTTGGAGATATACTTAAGTTAGGTTTTACAGCGCTTTTCAGATTGATCGACCATATCGTCACAACCAAAACCTTGTAGGGACGTTCCATGGAACGTCCCTACTGTGGTCTACTGAAATGAAAACCACTGTAAATTTGACGTAGGTTTGCCAGAAATTAGATCTGTGAACCTACTTTTCTTCTTTTTGTTTGCGTTTCAGGGAAGTAGCGCCGATAGTACCTATAGCTAGTAGACCTAAGATGGAAGCAGGTTCAGGTGCTGCTTTAAGTTCAGGAGGATCGACAAACTCATGAGCCACATCACCAATAAGACTTGTACTTGCGGCTGTAGGCGAACTAAAAATACCTACATTCCATTGTGTCGCATTAGATAGAATATTATTATTGTCTAGAAATACAGCATCAACTCCAAGAAGTTTGACAGGATTGTTAATTTCAAAGTCATCTACGATCGCTCCATCGGATGAGTCAAAGACAGGCTCAAAATCCTGATTAACAAAGCTTCCTCCATTATCAGTGGGTGTACCATTTCCAATTTGATCGAAGATTATGGGTACTCCCTCAAGACGGTAAGCAACATTACATGGAGATGGAGAAAGAAAGAAATCATCACAATCAGCTAAAGTACCTGACCCAAATCCATTTCCTGGATTAGCAAAAACTGCATTGTCAGAGGTATCATTTGCTAAAGAACTCAAAGAAACAAATACCTGACCAAAAGGATCGAAATCAAGGGTGGGATATATCCCAAGCCAATAAGTATCTGCATCTGCTAAAGATAAACTGATGGGAATTTCAACAAGCACTTCTCCACTATTATTAAATCCTGTAGAAATACTAACATCATTAGGATCGACAAACTCATGAGCCACATCACCAATAAGACTTGTACTTGCGGCTGTAGGCGAACTAAAAATACCTACATTCCATTGTGTCGCATTAGATAGAATATTATTATTGTCTAGAAATACAGCATCAACTCCAAGAAGTTTGACAGGATTGTTAATTTCAAAGTCATCTACGATCGCTCCATCGGATGAGTCAAAGACAGGCTCAAAATCCTGATTAACAAAGCTTCCTCCATTATCAGTGGGTGTACCATTTCCAATTTGATCGAATATTATAGTTGTAGCATGACCTGGATGAGATACCATTAATGCTAGAGCTGATGCTAATCCTGCGGTAGTTAATCCAGAAGCGATTGAAAGCTTTTTCAACATAGTTAAATTTCCTGAGTTAAGATTAAAATTTAGCCTACCCCCCCCAAAAAAATTTTCGCAACCCCTTCTTGCCTAACTTTACAGAATCTTTAATTTTGTCTACGGTGTTTCTAGTAGTTAAAATTCAGTCGAATTAGTTACTAGATAAAGCCTTGATTTGTATAACTGCACCTAGAGGGATTATGAAGTTTTGATGAAGTTAGATTGGTTAGTATATTTAGGAAGTATCGGAGTGATATAATAAAACTTTGTATAAAAAATATTCTCAAGATAATGGAATTTTATTTGGTGTTGTAGATTAACAGAGCGATCGCTAGGTGCGTTACTACAGAAGTTTTCAATTTATAGCAACTTTGTGGCATGAAAGTAGCGATCGCAAAGGGAAGTAAAAAATTGAGGGGGTGATAAATTAAACTTTGCTCCCTCTTTATTAGTTAACTGTTAGCTAAAGTCAATGAAATAGGTAGGCACAAATAATTAGTGAGACTTACACAAAACAGAAGTAGAAAATAGGCTCAAAATTCCCTGATCTAGACTGACTATAAGCCATTTTTAGACCATAAAATGTCTAAGTACCACTACTTTTTTATAAGAATCTTTTTGAAAAATGTAGGGACGTTTCATGAAACATCCCTACGGGTTTGGGGGGTTAGGTTCTACTAAAACGGTGCGTTACGACGGATTGCTAAATACCTCTTATAGTCTGAATTTAAGCCGTCTAACGCACCCTAAAACTTCTGATTGAGAAAATCCGTTTATCCGTGCCATAATCTGTGTCTAGCTCTTCTTCCAACCTAATAATAATCCTGCATCGCCTTCACTTCCAACACTTCAGACTTCAACGCTCGAATCGCCGCCGCCGTTGCTTTCGCCCCCGCAATAGTCGTAATTAATGGCACTTTATAATCTAACGAACTCCGCCGAATTTTAATCCCATCAGCACGCGCTTCCTCCCCAGAAGGAGTCGTGATAATCAACTGAATTTCTCCATTTTTAATCCCATCCAAAACATTAGGTCGTCCTTCATGCAACTTCAACATCAACCCCACATCCAAACCATGCAAACACAATACCTTCCGAGTTCCCTCAGTAGCTATCACTTTCAAACCCAACTCAATCAAGTCCTTAACCACTGGCACAACTGCTTCTTTATGCCGATCGCTCATCGACACAAATACTGTTCCCTCCAAAGGCAATTTTTGCCCTGCGGATAACTGTGCTTTAGCAAACGCTTTACCAAAGTCAATATCAATACCCATCGCTTCTCCAGTGGAACGCATTTCCGGTCCTAATATTGTGTCTGTACCGGGGAATTTCGCAAATGGTAAAACTGCCTCTTTCACAGAAACGTGTTCGGGTATCTGTTCCTCCACAAAACCCAACTCTGGCAACGTCTTGCCAGACATGACTCGCGATGCCATTTTTGCCAAGGGTGTTCCTATTGCCTTAGACACAAAAGGTACTGTTCGCGACGCACGGGGGTTTGCCTCCAAAATATATACTGTTTCCCCTTGCACCGCAAACTGAATATTCATTAACCCGATAACATTCAACGCTTTTGCCAGAGCAACAGTCCATTGGCGAATTGTTTCCACAGCAGCAGGAGCTAAAGTTTGATAAGGAATGGAACAAGCAGAGTCTCCAGAGTGAATACCTGCCTCCTCAATATGTTCCATTATCCCACCGATAACTACCTGACCAGTACTATCTGCAATGGCATCCACATCCACTTCAATCGCATTTTCTAGGAACTTGTCAATTAAAATTGGATGTTCCGGTTCCACCTGTACCGCAAACTTCATATAACGCTCTAACTCTTGGTCAGAATAAACAATTTCCATTGCCCTGCCTCCCAAAACATAGGATGGTCGTACCACCACTGGATAACCTATTTTCTTTGCCACCTCCAGCGCATCCTCAAAACTGCGGGCGAGACCATTAGCAGCTTGACGAATATCTAAATCTCGCAAAATATGCTCAAACCTTTCTCGGTCTTCTGCGGTATCGATAGAGTCTGGGGAAGTGCCCCAAATTTTTGTTTTAGTTTCTGTTTGCTCTAAATATTTTTGCAGGGGAACCGCTAATTTCAGAGGTGTTTGTCCGCCAAACTGAACGATAATTCCTTCCGGGTTTTCCGCCTCAATAATATTTAGTACGTCTTCTTTAGTTAAAGGTTCAAAATAAAGACGATCGCTCGTATCATAGTCAGTCGAAACAGTTTCGGGATTAGAGTTAACCATAATTGTTTCAAACCCATCTTCTCCCAGAGCATAACTAGCATGACAACAACAATAATCAAATTCTATTCCCTGACCAATGCGGTTAGGTCCCCCTCCCAGAATCATTACTTTCCGTTTTTCAGAAGGCAAAACTTCTGACTCTTCTTCATAAGTAGAATAATAGTAAGGTGTCAGCGCCTCAAATTCTGCTGCACAAGTATCCACCGTTTTATAAGCAGGTTTAACTCCCAAACTCAACCGATGACTTCTGACTTCATCCTCAGTAGTCTTACTACAATATGCAATTTGGCGATCGCTAAAACCTTGCCGTTTAATATCCCACATCTGCTCTTTTGTTAATTCGTTGAGGGAAGTTCGCTTAATCAATTTTTCTGTATCGGTCAACTCCCGCATCTTATCCAGAAACCAAATATCAATTCCGGTCAGTTCATAGACTTCCTCTACTGTCATGCCTAACAACAAAGCATGACGTACTGTAAATACTCTCTCTGGGTTAGGTGTGCGTAACCCTGCTCGTACTTGTTCTAAACTGGGCAACTTTTCCCAGCGATCACCACCAAAACCAGCTCTACCTGTTTCTAAAGACCGCAATGCTTTCTGAAACGACTCCTGGAATGTCCTACCTATTGCCATTGCTTCTCCCACCGACTTCATTTGAGTAGTCAGCACTGCTTGGGAACCGGGAAATTTCTCAAAAGCAAATCTAGGAATTTTCGTAACAACATAATCAATAGTAGGTTCAAAACTAGCTGGTGTCTTTTTAGTAATATCATTAGGAATTTCATCTAAGGTGTAACCAACTGCTAACTTTGCTGCCATTTTAGCGATAGGAAAACCAGTAGCTTTTGATGCCAAAGCTGAAGAGCGACTCACCCGTGGGTTCATTTCAATCACAATCACATCTCCATTCACCGGGTTGACAGCAAACTGAATATTAGAACCCCCAGTTTCTACCCCTATTTCCCGGATAATTTTAATCGAAGCATCTCGCAGTCGTTGATATTCTTTATCCGTTAATGTTTGAGCTGGAGCAACAGTGATTGAGTCTCCAGTATGTACACCCATCGGGTCAATATTTTCGATCGAACAGATAATTACTACATTATCTGCTAAGTCTCGCATTACCTCCAATTCATATTCTTTCCAACCAATCAACGATTTTTCCACTAGGATTTGAGATACTGGACTAGCATCTATCCCTGCTTGTGCCATTACTTCGTATTCTTCCTGATTGTAAGCAATACCTCCTCCTGTTCCCCCTAATGTGAAAGCAGGGCGAATAATTAAGGGATAAGTGCCGATTTCATTAGCGATCGCTTTTGCCTCTTCCCAGTTGCTAGCAATACCCGATGGACAAACCGGAATACCAATTCGAGCCATTGCTTCCTTGAATAGCAGTCGGTCTTCGGCCATTTCAATTGCTGGTAGTTTAGCTCCGATTAACTCAACACCATACTTAGCTAAAGTACCATTTTTGGCCAAGGATACTGATATATTTAAAGCTGTCTGACCGCCCATTGTGGGTAGGAGAGCATCTGGTCGTTCTTTGACAATGACTTTTTCTACAAGTTCAGGAGTCAGGGGTTCGATGTAAGTACATTCGGCAATTTCTGGGTCTGTCATAATTGTAGCTGGATTGGAGTTGACCAGCACAACCTCAAATCCTTCTTCTCTAAGAGCTTTACAAGCTTGTGTACCACTATAATCAAATTCACAAGCTTGGCCAATTACAATCGGACCAGAACCAACAAGTAGAATTTTGCGTATATCTTGGCGACGCGGCATAGATTTATATTTATTTGTTTGACAATTAAGGGTTAATTCACAGTATTTTAAGGGTTAGTATAGTTGTAGTGTTATGATATACAGACCAATTTTATATTTGGGCATTTAAAGCAATTAGCCCTGAGTCGTCAGCAAAAATACTATACTGAAAACTAAGAGGTAAAAAACTATCAGCCTTTAGCTTAAGTTAATACTTTGGAAATTTGATCTTGTAATGGTTGATTATTTAGCGAAACTAGCCATTGACAAAATACTCAAAGTTTTATTAATTAGTACTTTTGAATTTTAAATTTTGACTGAAACTTTTTAGATATGCCTAGAAACCCTGATGAATTTGCCATACACCTGATTTTACAAGGTGGCGCTCGCGAAGAAGTACGTTTTCTGACTCTTAAAGAATTTCAAACTTGGTACAGTGGCGTTATAGTTCCAAAGCATGATTCTCCAGAGTTTGTAAATGTGCCAATTAAGACTATTCAAGGAGAATATATGGTTGTTCGTCCCTCTGCTATAATTGCTATCCGGGTTGAACCTATATTTAATTCTAGTGTTGAAAGATTTTAAGTGAAGTTCTCTGCCGTTGAATCTGATATCATGTCCGCTTAATTAGCAATAATAAAGTTTTTGTTTGTAGTTTTGCTCTAGCCCTTGCAATACTTAATATTATTGCTAAAGTAAAACTACGCAGCTCTATTATAACTGTTCTACCGTAAGGGTAGCTCCCCCGAAGGGGATACATTATATGGGATGATAACAGGAACTTTAAAACAAGGATAACTGTACCCAATTTCCTGATGAAGTTTCTTGTTTTGTTGAGGCAATGCTACGCTTTACATATCCCGTTTGCGCCCTTCATAACCTAGGAAAGCGTTAACGTGCGTTGTGTGACAGCTAAACACAGACTAACTAACATGAATATTCAGGTAATAGGTATTGATATAGGGGGGACGGCAATTAAACTGGGGCGTTTTGACAAAGATGGAGTTTGTCATCAATTTTTGAATGTGCCAACTCCTCAACCTGCAACCCCAAAAGCAGTAGTTGATGTGATGGTAGAAGCAATTTTGTTATTGCAACGCTCTGCGAACTCTGGTTTAAGATCTAATTCTTCACTCAACAATTATAGTGTTAATCCACTTGATTTATCTGTAGCTAAATCTCAACCAGATAACTCAGTAGTTATTCAAGCAATAGGTATTGGAGTACCTGGCCCTACTGATGCTCAAGGTAGAATATCCAAAGTAGCAATTAATTTGACAGATTGGCAAAATGTCCCCTTGGCTGAGTGTTTGGAGGAAAAGACAGGTTTAGCAGTAGTTTTGGCTAATGATGCTAATTGTGCTGGTTTAGGAGAATCTTGGCTAGGGGCAGGTCGTTCGTTTAAAAATATGATTATGCTTACTCTGGGTACTGGTGTTGGGGGAGCAATTATTTTAGATGGTCAATTGTTTGTAGGTCATTTAGGTGCTGCGGGAGAGTTAGGGTTAATTACTTTGAACCCGGACGGGCCAGAGTGTAACAGTGGTAATAGTGGGTCTCTAGAACAATATGTTTCTGTTCAGGCAATTCGTCGCACTACTGGTAAAGAACCCTTGGAATTAGCAAATTTGGCTCAAGCTGGAGACCAATTTGCCCTAGAATTCTGGGAATATTATGGCAGACTTTTGGGTGCAGGTTTGGCAAGTTTGATTTATATCTTGACACCAGAAGCTGTAATTATTGGAGGGGGAGTGAGTGCTGGTGCAGAACTTTTTTTGCCTGTAGCTAAAGCAGAAATTGAGAGACGAGTTTTGTTGAGTTCTCGTTTGGGCTTAAAATTATTAACGGCTAAATTAGGTAATCATGCTGGTATTGTAGGAGCTGCTAAATTAGCTTGGGCAAGTTTGCATAATAATTAGACATCTCCTACAAAAGAGGGAGTGGGGAAGTGCTTACTAAGGGTTTTTTTACCTTTGATGTCAAAGAAGTGTGGGACACCCAACCCTAACTCCTCCCAGGAGTGGAGTAGAGAGTTGTTAGGAGGAGAGGAGAATAGAATTTAATTAGAAATTAGTCGGATATATTTGTCTCTTAATTTTTCGGCGTTGCACAGTGACGAATGATTTGATATTTTTGATTGAGTTGGATTGTGGATTAATCAATTGCTAGAATGATTAATTAATGGTTATTTTTAGTCAAAATCTAAACCAATTTTTGGCAATATCATTCCATAATGTGCAACCCCAAGACTTTAGCCTTCTGAGATTACAAAAAAGTTAGCATTTTGGGCAAATCAAGGACAGAAAAATTGAGGGAAATTCTTACTTCTACCTCCTCTAAATTCCCCGTTTCTCCTGACTCCTAACTTCTGACTCCTACCCATAGCAAAAAACTTTATTCAGCAAACCCTAATTAATGCTAAATACCGTGACAACTATCAAAAAGGTATAAGGCTAGTGTTAATTGCTTAATAATTGAAGTGCTACCTAAGTATAGCATAACTTTTGGCAATTGGTATTAGACCCTCTTCCTTCTTCCTTCTTCCCTCTTCCTTCTTCAAGGTAAAGAATACCCTGTTACTTTTGTGATAAATTCCACAACCTTTTCATAAGCTTCCGGATCGATATTGGGACTAATAATAATATCTTTTGTACTATCTGGTAGCCAAAAAGTTATACGACCATTAGGTTCAGAAGCAAATGTAGTAATACAATTCAAATTTATCAACCATTCATGGCGATCGTAAATAATATGTACCCAACATTCATCATTAGTGAGACAGTTTATCTCAATCTTTTCTGTAATATATTTTATGACTAGCTGATAGTCATGTTCGCAACTTTGCTTATTTAATATAATTGGCTGACTGCTATTTGGCAACCAAAAAGTTATCTGCTTATTTGACTTACAAGAAAAAGCAGTAATACTATCAAGGTCAATCAAGTATATACTTCTTTCATAGTCTATTTTAATCCAGTAGGCCACAAGACCCCCTCAAAGCTTTGATTTCTTGCATTTCTCGACATTAGTGCAAGTTACTCTAAAAGTTCGATTGACACTATTAAGTTACCCTCGATCTTGTAAATTACGACTCTATGAAAAAGATTTCTTCTTTAATCAAGGAGTTGCACTACTACTAAAAGTTTGAAATATCGAAGGTTCAAAGGTAACTATCAGCTATTAATATTAGAATATCTAACAATGGTTAATGCTGTATTTAGATTATTAGTAATAGCCTTAAATTAGGCTATTAAACTTGATAACAAAGAATAAAAAAATTTTTTTTGAGTAACCAATAACCTAGTCATAACTTAGGATAGAACCTGTACTAACTACATTATCTTGGGTGAGTTCAACATTATTTACAGACAAATCATAACATTTTTCTTGTGAACTAGCAGCTTTAAAAAAGCTATGAAATAGAGGGTGAGGAGTGCTAGGTCGAGATTGAAACTCTGGATGAAATTGTGTAGCAATAAAGAAAGGATGAGTGGGAAGTTCAATAATTTCTACTAACCTACCATCCGGAGAAGCTCCACTAATAACATATCCTGTTTCTAACAACAAGTTCCGGTAAGCATTATTAAATTCATATCTATGACGATGACGTTCATAAATCACCTCTTGCTGATAAGTCTGAAATGCTAATGTATCAGTTTGAAGACGGCAAGGATAAAGTCCCAGTCGCATAGTACCGCCCAAGTCCACTACATCTTGTTGTTCGGGTAACAAATTAATCACTGGGTTTGGTGTTTCAGGGTCAAACTCTGCACTATGGGCACATTCCAATTTTGCTATATTCCGTGCCCACTCAATTACCGCACATTGCATTCCCAGACATAACCCCAAAAAAGGAATTTTTTGCAACCGAGAATATTCAATAGCAGCTATTTTTCCATCAATACCTCTCACGCCAAACCCTCCCGGAACAATAATTCCATTCACCTTTTCCAGGTAGGTCTTTGCTCCTTTGACCTCCACATCTTCAGAACTGACCCAACGCAAATTTAAGTCCACACCAATAGCTATTGCAGCATGGCGTAATGCCTCTACCACTGATAAATAAGCATCGCTCAGTTGAATATATTTACCTACTATCGCAATTTCGATACTTGTAGTAGTAGATGATTGGACATTTTTTGTCTCTATTTCAGGATTGTCCCGATGATAAAGACGATTAACCAAAGTTTGCCACCTATCAAGATTTGGTTGACGTTGCTCCATATTTAATAATTCTAGAGCTTGCACGGCTAGTCCTTCTGCCTCTAACATTAGAGGTACTTCATAAATACTTTCGGCATCTTTTGATGTAATTACGGATGCTACAGGTACATCACAGAATTCAGACATTTTTTCTTTTAAGCTGGGACTAAGTTGGCGATCGCATCGACAGACTAGAATATCTGGCTGAATACCAATAGAGCGCAACTCTTTGACTGAATGTTGAGTGGGCTTAGTTTTCATCTCCCCTGCCGCTGCAATCCAAGGGACTAGGGTAACATGGATATATAACACATGATTTCGTCCCACATCTTTACGAAATTGCCGAATAGCTTCTAAAAAGGGCTGAGATTCAATATCTCCTACAGTTCCCCCAATTTCTGTAATTACTACATCTGGATTAGCATTTTTGGCAACTCTATGTACCCGCTCTTTTATTTCATTGGTAATATGAGGAATAACTTGAACTGTGCCTCCTTTATAATCGCCTCGTCTTTCTTTATTGATTACTGCTTGGTAGATTGAACCCTGGGTAACACTATTCAGGCGAGACATGGAGGTATCTGTAAATCGTTCGTAGTGGCCCAAGTCAAGGTCTGTTTCTGCCCCATCTTCTGTGACAAATACTTCCCCATGTTGGAAGGGACTCATGGTACCTGGGTCTACATTGATATAAGGGTCTAATTTCAGAATAGATACGGAATAATCCCGTGATTTGAGCAAACGGCCTAAGCTTGCTGCTACAATTCCTTTACCAATACTGGAAACTACTCCACCAGTTATAAATACAAATTTACTCATAAATTTTTTTTTGAAGAAGGTTTTGGGGTTTAGGTTTTAGGTTTGAAGAAGGTTTTAGGTAGTAGGTCAAAGGCTGGAAAAATCTCATTTCAATAGTTATAATTTTTGGCATTTTTGTGTGGATTTTAGGTAATAAATACTTGTCAATACTGAGATTTGAATTTATTATTTGCTTTTGGACGGTTAATCTACATCATCACTAACTTGTATACTTAACAATTACTTTTAGCCTGTTTGAGCTAAAGTTCAACTAAAATTTTCCACCTACCTAATTAATATCTTAAATTTTTCTAAAATTTGGGTGCATCTCATATTTGCAAAAACACTTTTTTCCTATATATTCCCTGTTCCCTGTTCCCTGTTCCCTGTTCCCTAAAAGCGATAAATTTTTTGCTTTATTCACGCATTGAGATGCATCCTAAAATTTTGCTTTAATTGTAAAATAGTAATCTCCACCAGCTTCTAGTTGATAATCCCATTTTTCTAAAAACCTACCTAAAGGTTCTTGAATTAAAGCACGTCCTTGAGAAGGTTGAATGGAAAGAGTTTTTTTATGGCGAAAACCCCATTTAAAATTCCAATTAAAAGAACCAGCACTTACTTCTCCTTCGATAGTGCCTTTTTGCCAAGACTGACGAGTTACTCTGACATAAGCAGTAGTTTCTGGTAAACCTTTATAACTCATTAATAGTTACAAGTCACACTTTTATTAAAGCCAAAATTTTAAACTTATATAATACCCTCACTTATACTAATAAAGGCAGTTTTAAATACTTTCTTCAAGAGACATCTCCAGAAAATAAACTTGACCTTTATTTACTATAAACTAGGGTTTTCATTAATGGATAATTGATAATGGATAATTGATAATTACCTCTGGTTAAAACCGTTATTGATTGAATATAAGGAGATATTATTTCTTCTCTTGGTCCATTGGATATGGTTAGGAAACCCATCCATCCCATCCTACGGAATGCTCCGCAAACGACCGCTTTTTTCCCCTTAAAAGGCTATCCCTTACCCATAAGTCTTGAAACCTTTGTGGGGAGCAGGGGAGTAGGGAGCAGGGGAGAAAGGAGAAAAAATCATAGTAGTTAAGTAAAACTACTGAAGTTGTCAAAAAAAAGTATCTTTCCATACATTATTTTCTCCCGAAAAAGCAGAACCAAGACTTACACATAACTCCTCTATTTTGTCAAGCTTTATGTTAAGAAAGATGTGGGTAAAGCATAGCTTAAAAGGGGAGGCTTTAAACCAGAATTCTTTAATTATTAATTATTAATTATTAATTATTAATTATTCGGTAAAAGTTACTCAAAAAATCATTTTCCGTGTTGTTTTCCTAAAAACATCTTCCCTGTTACCTGTCTCCTGTTCCCTGTTCCCTGTTCCCTGTTCCCTGTTCCCTGTTCCCTGTTCCCTGTTCCCTACTCTTACAAAAAGTCTATATCTTTAATTCACCAGATGTCTAATAGTAAATTAATCTTCTGATCAGCTTACACTACGACTGTTATAGAGACTCATAGCTTTTTCTATTCCTTGTCTCAAAGAAAGCTCTACAGCTTCTACAACTAATTTCAGCACTTGAGTCATTAATTGACTTTCCGTTGGGCTAAACTTTCCTAAAACATGACCAATAGTATTTGGGTCTCTACTCTCAGCACCAGCATTCTTTGGCTTACCTATACCTATGCGCAAACGAGGAAATTCTTGAGTCCCTAAATGAGCGATCGCTGACTTCATGCCATTATGGCCACCAGCAGACCCAGATAACCGTAGTCGCAGTCGTCCCATCGGCAAATCCATATCATCATATATTATTAGCACTGAGTGTGGTGGCAATTTATACCAATCTAACACGCTACGAATTGCTTGTCCCGACTTATTCATATAAGTCAAGGGTTTGACCAAATAAATTTTATCGGATTTTATACCTCTGCCTTCTCCAAATTCCGCTTTAAATTTTCGGTTTTCCGATAGAGAAGTATGCCACATATTGGCTATACTATCAACTGCCGCAAATCCTATATTGTGTCTAGTTCTTTCGTATTTTGGCTCTGGATTTCCCAAACCTACAATTAATTGAGGAATCACTAAATTTAGCCCTGGCGCAACCTCTTTCATTACGTTAATAATCAAAATTAAATCGTCAAAAATATTATATTTTTTTTGATTGGCTCAGGTAATTTTTTTCTCTACTTTTACCAATAATTAATAATTAAATAATTCTGGTTTAAAGCCTCCCCTTTTTAGAGAAAAACAAAGAAATAATATTTCCTTATATTCAATTCCGTAACAGTTTTAACCAGAGGTAATTATCAATTATCCATTATCAATTAATGAACAACTAGCTTTTCTGGGTTGTATCTGTAGGAGAAGAAACGGTTACTACTTTTTCTGACTCTGATTCAGGAGGATACTGACTAACTTGAGACCCTTCTTCTAACTGTTTTGCCTCTCGTTTAAACTCATTTTCAAACTCTTTAGCTCCTGCTTTAAAACTATTTATCGCTTGCCCTAAACTACGACCAATTTCTGGTAGTTTCTTTGGACCGAATATCAAAAGAGCTACGACTAAAATTACAATCATTTCAGGCAGACCAATACCAAAAATATTCATCTTGTTTTTTACTCCTAAAACTTATCTGAGATTATTACTAAGGATATGGCTAGGGCTGGAGAAATTTTAATTAATTGAATTTCTTAGCCCTACTCTTTAATTCATCTTATTTAGTTAGATTAGCCCAGTCCACATCAACATTCTCTAACAACAACGAAGAGTTGTAGATTTGGAGAATAATCAACAAGAATACAAAAAATAAGCCCATAAAAACGGCCATTAATGGTGTAGTTCCCCAACCGGGAGATACTTTACCATATTCAGAGTTTAAAGGTTTGAGCAGGTCTCCTAATCCAGTTCTTTGTGCCATAAGTTTCTATGTAATCTATAATTCAGCAGAATTTTTTAATCTTTTGTAATATTGTATATGTATAACACTCATAATTTTAATGAATTATATGGAACCTGCAACAGTTCTTAGTATCTCTATCGGTGTAATGGTTGTGGCCATCACCGGCTTTTCAGTTTACACAGCTTTTGGACCTCCCGCTAAGGAGTTGAGAGACCCTTTTGATGAACACGAAGATTAAGGTTAATTAACTATTATTGATTTATTAATATATATAAACTTATGTTATTATAGATTGATATAGTTATACTTTTGTTTGCTAAAGCTTAAAAACATGGACTATCCAAGACAAATATCTACAAAATGTCTATGTTTTTACGCCATTAATCTGTGTTATTATTACATATGTATGCTAAAATCAGAGTATTCTAGCAATAATTATGGACTGTTTGAAACTCGACTTTTCATAAGGACGAAAACCCGCCTAGGGAATCCTAAACTCAATGTGTTTGAGCGGAATATTAACCAACCTTCGCGCGCCAGTAGACTTATGGACAGGTGAGGCGGAAAATTACTCTTACTCACTGATGAAGAGCGTGTCTAGGATTGTCTAGATTTTTAGGCGTTGGTGAATATAGAATGCTATAGAATAAAAATGCTTCAGTATTCCATTTCCTGACTACTATACTACTTAAAATTTAAGACTGTGCCAATTCCTATCTAGAGGATTACAAGTTCACCAACGCCGATTTTTAGAAGGTGATTAACACTCTCTCGTTATCATTATCAAAATTTAACGGGAGATTATTGCCAATTTTAACTGGCCTCTTAATACTAGGGTAAAGTAATTCCCGATGTTTTTGACCAGGGAATAAAGGGTTTGCCGTTTAGTCCTGTAGTGCTTGACCCACTAAGAATGACTAGGCTTTCAGACCTTTGAGTAGGTTTAGTTGAGCGGTTAACAGCTATTAATTTTCTGTCATTTTTTTGACAGAAATATTCTAGACATTCTAGAAACATAGACCAACTTACGTCATTAATTGACTTAGCCAATCTGTCCGAACTAAACCCTTAATATTGAGATTTTCAATCGCCACAAAATCGTTTCGCTCTCGTTGCTGACCCCTGATGTGATTCTTTAAACTTTTTCTCCATAGTCCTACACCTCAAAAACTCTTGACAGAGCAAAGTATTTGCCGATCGCTGAGTGCTTTATTTAAAGAAAACAGGTTAAAATAGAGGTCTTAATTCTTTATTGTAGTTTGAGTTTCATGGGCAACACATTTGGACATCTATTTCGGGTAACAACATTTGGTGAATCCCACGGAGGAGGAGTAGGAGTTATAATTGATGGTTGCCCTCCTCAACTAGAAATAGATGTTGCAGAAATTCAATATGAGTTAGACCGTAGGCGTCCGGGACAAAGCAAAATTACTACACCCCGCAAAGAAACAGATATTTGTGAAATACTGTCTGGAGTATTTGAAGGTCAAACTTTGGGTACGCCAATTATGATGTTGGTGAGAAATAAGGATGCTCGTTCACAAGATTATCAGGAGATGGCTAGTAAATATCGTCCATCTCATGCCGATGCGACTTATGATGCTAAGTATGGTATAAGGAACTGGCAAGGTGGGGGACGCTCTTCAGCTAGAGAAACTATTGGACGAGTTGCTGCAGGGGCGATCGCTAAAAAAATTCTTAAACAATATTCTGGTGTGGAAATTGTAGGTTATGTGAAGCGCATCAAAAATTTAGAGGCCATCGTTGACCTAGAAACGGTGACTATAGAACAAGTGGAAAGTAATATTGTCCGTTGTCCAGATACCGAATGTGCAGACAGGATGATTGAATTAGTAGAGCAAATACGGGATGTGGGAGATTCTCTGGGAGGTGTGGTTGAATGTGTGGCCAGGAATGTGCCAAAAGGTCTTGGTTCTCCTGTATTTGATAAATTAGAAGCAGATTTAGCTAAGGGTGTAATGTCTTTGCCAGCGAGCAAAGGATTTGAAATTGGTTCTGGTTTCGCAGGTACTACTCTGACAGGTAGCGAGCATAATGATGAATTTTATACAGATGATCAAGGGGAAATTCGCACTGTTACTAATCGTTCTGGAGGGGTACAGGGAGGAATTTCTAATGGAGAAAATATTGTGTTGCGGGCAGCATTTAAACCAACTGCTACAATTCGTAAAGAGCAGCGTACTGTTAGTCGTAGAGGTGAAGAGACATTGTTGGCAGCTAAAGGAAGACATGATCCTTGCGTTTTACCTAGAGCTGTACCTATGGTAGAAGCAATGGTAGCTATAGTGCTATGCGATCATTTATTGCGCCATCATGGACAATGTGAGAGTTTGAAACATAAGGCGCTACGCGCTAGGGAATAGGGAATAGGGAATAGCTAACTGTAAAAGGGTTTTTCCCTGTGGAATCCATCAGGAAACAGGATTGAAAAATGTCTTAACCAATTCGGTGTTGCTGATTTGAGGTATGAAATTCAACTTTGGGTAAATTTTAAGCAAAAACAATATTGCAAATTATACCTATTTAGTCACCGAACAACTCTTTTCTACCTACTGACTCCTGACTCCTAGCTCCTAACTCCTGTGAAATCATACATTTATTCAGCAACGCCAGCAATTCTTGTAATCCTATAAATAGTGCTTTGCAGATTGGTTAATTATTAAAGTTGGACAATTTTTTGAATTGGCAATAATTAACAACTTATAGAAAAGCAAGCTGCTATATTTTCTCTCTCTAGTTCAATTTCCTAAAAATCCAGAAATCTTTAAATTCATAAAGTGGAAACTGCTAAAAGAAAATTCATATGGAAACTAAACTTTCTTCTGAAGTGCTAACTCAAGATAATGTTGATTTCTCCAAGATGTCTGAACAAATGGGAGATTTTTTAGTTAAGTTCTGGGGTGTACGAGGTAGTGTTCCTACCCCAGGGAAAGATACTGTTAGATATGGTGGAAATACTTCCTGCATAGAAATGCAAATAGCTGGTAAGCGCCTGATATTTGATGGCGGTACTGGTCTACGAGAATTAGGCAAGGAAATGATGCAGGATATCCCAGTAGAAGCTTATATGTTTTTTACTCATTATCACTGGGATCATATTCAAGGTTTCCCTTTATTTACTCCTGCTTTTACCCCAGGAAATAGTTTTCATATCTACGGAGCTATACCTCCAGAAGGGGAGTCCATGAGAAAGCATTTTATACAAAGGGTTCTACATTATAATTCTCCTATTCCTTTAAATGGTATCCAGGCTGACTTACGTTTTTATGAGCTTCAGCATGGGGAAAAAATGATGCTGGATGATATTGAGATTGAGACTGGTTCTCTGAATCATCCTAATACAGCAATGGGATATAGAGTGACATGGAATGGACGGACGGTAGTTTATTGTTCTGATACGGAACATTTTCCCGATCGCTTGGATGAAAGTGTGGTAGATTTAGCCCGCAATGCTGATGTATTAATCTATGATGCTATGTACACTGATGATGAGTATCATAATCCTAAGTCTTCTAAGGTGGGTTGGGGACATTCGACTTGGCAGGAAGCAATCAAAGTAGCTAAAGCAGCAGGAGTAAAGCGGGTGGTAATTTTTCACCATGAACCTACTCACAGTGATGATTTTCTCGATGAAATAGCAAAAAAAGTCAAAGCAGCTTTTCCCCAGGCAGTTATGGCCTGCGAAGGTTTAGTCCTGCCAATGGGAGTTTAAAAAGCGTTTTCTGGCGGAATGCTGCGCAAACAGCAATTCAGTAGTTCAGCGGTCAGCTCCGCAAACAGATACCTAATTAGGGTTTGCTGAAAAAGTCTTTTAGTAGGAGACAGGAGACAGGAGACAGGAGACAGGAGACAGGAGACAGGAAGAACAGGGAATGAGCGAGGAGGTAGGAGTAAGAATTGTAAGAGTGATTTTTCTACCATAGTCAGCCCAAAATACTAGCTTTTTGCAGCTGTTGGCACCGAAAAGCTGGCACTTTTTTGAACCCCAAAAAGGCTAATACCTTTATTTATCAATACTTTGAGAATTAATCAGCAGAGCAATAATTAGGGTTTGCTGAAAAAAGCAGAGTGTGGGGACCCACCCCTCGCCCCTCCCCCTCCCAGGAGGGGAATGTGGGGAGGGTGGGGAGAGCTGAGAAAGTAGGAGGAATAATTGTACCTGTATCTTTCTGTGCTTATCTGCCTTTTATCCTGACTTTTTGGTCACTCAAGCTGAAAAGTTGGCACTTTTTTTCGCTCCAAAAAGGCACTTACTTTTATATGTCAGTGTTTTTAGATTTAATCAGCAAACCCTAATTATATGCACAAATTTTTAGGCTAATAGCTGAAGCGCTAATAGCTGATAGCTAGTTAAAATAACTACTTTTAGTACAGGTTTAATAATAGTTGCTTTCGATATTCTTTACTGGTAGAGTTATCATCTCCTAAGATATTAAATATTGCCAGCATTGCTTTGCGTGCGCCGTCATTTTTATATTTACGATTTCTGGTGACTATATCTAAAAATAATTTTAGTGCTTCTTCATAGTTAGCTGATAGTGTTAAGCTACAAGCTTGAGCATACATTTTATCTAGTTCACTATCACCAGGATTTTCTGCTTCTTGTTTAAAGTGAATTAGTCCTTTTACTGCTTGTATTTGGGGATAAAACTCTCGGTTATTTTCTCCAATAGTTTCTATTAGTTTTTGAGCTTCTTCTAATCGATTTAAGCTGACTAAAAATTTTGCAGCTTCTATGATTAAGCTAATATTACGAGGATATTTTTGAAAAAGCTGGTCTAAAAGATTTTTTGCTTCTTTTAATTCACCAGATTTTGTCAAATTTCGCAGTGTTTCTAATTCTGTTTCTAGTTCTGATTTTAGGTTAAGTTCACCTAGAAAATTTCGTAGTTTTGGCTCTGATAGAACTCCTACAAAACCTGGTTTAACTTCTCCTTGAGTTACGATTTTAACATCTGGTACTCCCTCTACACCATAAGTTTGAGCTAATTCGGGATTATGATCGACATCCACTTTAGCTAAGATAAAGTCATATTCTTGAACCAACTTTTCTAAGATTGGTTTAAGCATTTTACACGGACCACACCAAGTAGCGTAAAAGTCTACTAGAACAGGTTTTTTGTGGGAATTTTTTAAGACTTCGGTGGCAAAGGTTGTGTTGTCAACTTCTATAGATATACCCATTGAATTCCTAGAATATTTTGTGTTATTAACTATTATGTCATTATGTCGGAATTGAGCAAATTTTTGACTATATAATATGAAATAGGTGAATGTTTGCTACAGGCAATTGATGGGGAGATAGAGAGATGTGGAAATGGGGGAATGGTAAAATAGCATAATTACTTGTATTTCAGATAAAATTTATCTTTTATTCTCTCGCTCAACTTGCTCAACTTATTTATTGAGGTTTGGTGAAATAATTGTATTATTATTTTTTGTATTTCATATAAGGTTAAAATTTTCAATTATTTTAACCTTGCTACCCTAGAATTTGTATCAAGTTTGAATAAGTGCGTTATCAATAAAAAAAATCTTGTTTATAGTTATGAGAAAGAGAGATTATACAAAGTCTGGTTTATCAAAAAGATTGATGATTTTTCCCTATTTCCTGTTCTCTCCTTTAAAAAATATCATATTCGTATAATCAGTTATGATTTAGATTGCTTTAGTCAGAGTTTTGTTGGAATATATGTAGAAAATTACCATTTTTTAAATTACTGTAAATTGCAAGTATATGAAGTACAAATATTTAAGACCTCGCCCTTCAGGACGGAGTTTTAATGTTTGTGGTGTGGGCATTTTGTCCACGACTTATGTATAGCAATGTGCGCTGGCCTGGCATATTTACAAATTACAATAACTGTCCAATAGCTAAAAACCTTGTATTATCGGTTTTTTATTCCCCCTGTTGCCTGTTGCCTGTTGCCTGTTGCCTGCGCACAGCGCTATACCTCATATCATGTCCGGTAGCATCGGTCTTGTATAGAGAAGCTCAGGAAGACCGAAGTTGGAAGAAGGAAGAAGCTTTAAGAAAAGGAAAAATTTTACTTATATGGCGGTAGATATTTCCCCAACTGTTACACGGGACTATACCAAGGGACATGATATCACTTATATCATCTCCGCTTGAATACTTATAAATTAAGAGAGTAGGCAGTAGGGATAATAGGGATATTTGCCCTGTGTAAAAAGATAGGTTTTTTCATAACTAATTTCCGGACTTGATATTAGATGAAATCTGCTGTAGGTATTAGGTAAGGCGGTAAACTTTTCTCATCTAGAATATTACCTATAATCTACAAACCTTGTTTGATATAGCAGAAGGAAGAAGGCGTTTAGTTATCTAGGAGAGAAGGAAAAATATTGCGTTGTCTGAATTTTAAGCTTTTGATATGTCTTATACCAAGGGTGTTAACGAAGTCAGAAGTCAGAAGTCAGAAGTCAGAAGTTATTTTTGTAACGGGGATTTTGAGCAACCCTCCAAAAATATTTCGCCTTAAAAGGCGGGGTTTTAGACCCATATTATTTTGATAAATATTTGCTACAAGTAACTAGGTTATTTCTTAGGCAGTCAGTGGTAGAGGCAAACCGCCGTTTGCCCGTACAGGTAGGGGAGCTATCGGATTGGCGACGTACAGAATGAATAGCTTTAATACCATTTATTAGGTCATAATTTATCTTTTTCATCCAATGGACATTTCCTATAAAGTCTTTATAATTGCCCTTATTATTAGTAACATTATTTTTCCAAATTGGTATTAACCTTCCTTCGACTGCTATAGCACTACGCAAATAGGTTAGGACATTCCTCTATTTCCTATTCTCTAATGCCTACTCCCTACTCCCTTTTCACTCAAATTTATTGTCCTAACCAAAGAACTGGAGTTTAGACTAAATTTTGGAATCTTCAAATAATCTACCCAGAAGCAATGAAGACTTGGAACTCACTACCCTTGGGTAATATCAGGGATGTGAATTTTCTCGATGCTCTTTATGGTTTGTATTTTTTAGGGAGTTTGGGTGAGGAGTAGGTTATTCAAACTCTTCAAAAAGTCTGGCCATGGGACAATTAACCCATAGCAAAAGCTCTGGATAATTAACTTAAAAGTTGTTGCAATGCTGATACAGAAATAGTTTCAGCCTAGGTTCAACTATCTCACTATTCTCCCTCGGCAAGTGTTCGGCCCGCTGTAATTAGTCTAAACTCCAGAAAGAAGGTACTGCTATATAAATGTGCCAATTACCTATTACCAACTTTTATGTCATCAAGCACTAATTTAAATCCGAATATACCTGAAGAGTATGCCAAACTTGCGACTATATATGCTAAACAGAAAAAATGGGAGTTAGCAATTGAAAACTACCGTCAAGCTATTGCACTAAAGCCGAATTTTTCTTGGTATTACTATCATTTAGCACAGGTTTTACATCAACAAGAAAACTGGGATGAAGCTATAAAATTTTACTATGGTGCTATAGAATTAAACCATGATTTTTCTTGGTCTCATTATAATTTGGGAGATGCTTTAAGCAAATTAAAAAGATGGGAAGATGCTGTTAATGCTTACAAAAATGCAATTAAAATAGATCGAATTTTTCCTTGGTCTTACTATAATTTAGGCAATGCTTTAGTAGAGTTAAAAAAATGGGATGAAGCGATATATAACTATATTTATGTGGTTAAGTTACAGCCAGGAGCGCCAGGAATTTACAGTAAATTAGGAGATGCTCTAGAACAAAAATATAATTCAGATATAGATGCAGCAATTCAGGATTATCATCAAGCTATTCAGCATCAAGGGCAACATCTTATTTACGATAAATTACTGGAATTTTTACAAGATAATCCAAATTTATTTGTAGAAATAGCAAATAATTTAGCTAAAGCAGATAAGAATAATGGGGCGATTATTTTTTATAAAATAGCTTTAGAGATTAATCAAGATGACTTAGAAATTTGCCACAAACTACAGCAAGTTTTAGATAAAAAATACCAGTTATCCCAAGAAATTTTAGAACTCCGCAAAAAAATAGAATTAAATCCAAATAGTAAGTCTTATTATAATTTGGGTATTGCCCTAACTCGACAACAAAAATGGGAGGAAGCAGTTGTAGCTTATCGTCAAGCTATTGAAATTAATCCAGACCTATCTTGGTGGTTTTATTACAATATATGGGAAGCTTTTGCGAGAGAGGATAAACTATCAGAAATACTCACTTTTTTCCAGAATTTTCACAAGTCTAATCCTGATTCTTATTGGTCTTACTTAAATATAGGAGAAGCTTTAACTCGTTTGAATAAAATGGAAGAAGCTATACCTTATTATCAAACTACTTGTTATCAGCAAACTCAGAAATTATACCCTGAATTAGTATCTCAACCATGGAATTTAGAAGAAGTACAAGGACCAAATTTTATCATTATTGGAGTTCACAAAGGAGGTACTACTTCCCTTTATAGTTATCTGACTCAACATCCACAAATTGTTCCTCCGATTAAAAAAGAAATGGATTTTTGGTCTTGGAAATTTAATGAGTCTATAAATTGGTATTTAGCTCATTTTCCAGTAATTTTAGAAGGAAAAAATTTTCTCACAGGGGAAGCTAGTCCTAGTTATTTTGATTATCCAAATGCTGCAAGAAGAATTTTTCAAGTTTTCCCTAAAATTAAGTTAATTATATTATTGAGGAATCCTGTAGATAGAGCCATGTCTCAATATTATCAATGGCTACGATTAAACTGGGAAAATCGATCTTTTGAGGAGGCAATTCAATTAGATTTAGAGCAGCTAACAAAAGCTCCTGAAAAAGTTAATTACTGGATGAAGGAATTAAATTATTTAGCACGAGGAGTATATGTTGAATTTTTTCAGGAGTGGATGAGTTTATTTCCACGGGAACAATTCCTAATTTTGAAAAGTGAAGATTTTTATGCCTATCCAGAAGTTACTATGGGGAAGGTTTTGAAATTTTTAGATTTGCCAGAATATCAACTCTCAGAGTACAAAAATTATAATATGGGAAATTATTCTCCTATTGATTCATCAATTCGTAGAAGTTTAAATAATTATTTCCAAATTCATAACCAAAGATTAGAAGAGTATTTAGGAATTAAATTTCACTGGGATTAGGAGTAAATTCAGTGATCAGTTAACAGTTATTAGTACTTCCTGGAATAGGGAGGCAAGAAAATACTGAAAATTCTTTGTTATACCCTGAAAAAGGAAGGCTTGAGACCCGATATTTTTGTCAAAAAAAGAGAGATTGAAATTTGAGTGGGTGACAATCAGGTTATGAGATTATTTCAAATATTTATTGATTAATTGGTAGTCCTGCATAGTAATTGTATACAAGGAACAAGAGATGTTTGGCACAGAAGCAAGATGCTTCCACTGCCGTACTTCATAACAAAAATAATGCAATGCACGACCATTACAATGCACCACCACGGATTAATTAATCCTTAGGAGTTTAATGATTATTTCCAAATTCATAACCAAAGATTAGAGGAGTATTTAGGAATGAAATTTAACTGGAATTAAGAGTAAATTCAGTGATCAGTTAACAGTTATCAGTACTTCCTGGAATAGGGAGGCAAGAAAATACTGAAAATTCTTTGTTATACCCTGAAAAAGGAAGCCTTAAGACACGAAATTTTTGTCAAAAAAAGAGAGATTGAAATTTGGGTGAGCTACAATCAGGTTATGAGATTATTTCAAACATTTATTTATTCATAAATCTGTAGGAGTTTCAATGATTATTTTCAAATTCATAACCAAAGACTAGAAGAGTATTTAAGAATGAAGTTTAACTGGAATTAGGAGTCAATTCAGTTATCAGTTACAACCTATTCCATGTAAGTGTGGTACAGTAATTATAGTAGATTGTCTCAAAAAGAATGAAAACTTAATTCCATACTTCAACAACTATTTAAAAAACTAATCCTACTGTACCTCATCAACCTGGAATACCCTTGATCGGTACTTCCTGCAATAGGGATACGAGAAGATTCATAACTTGATTTATTATACCCTGAAAAAGGAAGGATTGAGACCCGATATTTTTGTCAAAAAAAGAGAGATTGAAATTTGGGTGAGCTACAATCAGGTTATGAGATTATTTCAAACATTTATTTATTCATCAATTCGTAGAAGTTTAAATGATTATTTCCAAATTCATAACCAAAGACTAGAAGAGTATTTAGGAATGAAGTTTAACTGGAATTAGGAGTCAATTCAGTTAGCCTCCTACCGGATAAACTGCAGACTTCAGTTAGCCTCTTTACAAAAGAGTTACCCTATCAGTACTTCCTGGAATAGGCAGGCAAAAAAATACTGAATTTTATTTTTTATATCTTGAAAAATGAAGGCTTGAGACCCGATATTTTTGTCAAAAAAAGAAAGATTGAAATCTGGGTAGCCTACAATCAAGTTATCATATTATTTTCAAAAGTTTAAAACATCAATATGTATTCAAATTTAACTCCTGAAATGTCAGCTTTTAGTTTGTATCAAGAAGCAGAATCTTATTTAGAAGCTGGAAAATTAGATGAGGCTTATTTATACTGTGAAAAATCTCTAGAAGTATTACCAGTTTATCCTTTAGCTTGTAAAACATTAGGAAATGTTTTGCAGGCAATGGGAAAGTTAGAAGAGGCGATAAATTGGTATACAAAAGCTATGATGCAGCAGCCAAATTGGGCGGAGGTATACATAAATATTGGGAGTTTATATGCTAAACAAAATGAATGGCAGTCAGCTATAGCTTGTTATGAAATAGCTATTGAATTACAACCAAATTTGGCTGGTGCTTATCGAAATTTATCTAGGGTTTGCCAAAAATTAGGTAACTTAAGTTTGGCAGAAAAATATTGGTATCAAGCTCAAAAAGTAGAATTAGAAAATACTGCTTTGGCAAAAGTGAATCATGGGGATATTTTATTAAATGAAGGTCAAACGGAAGAGGCAATAACTGATTATCGTGAGGCGATAGAATTAAATCCTAATTTATCGGAAGCTTACTCTAAATTAGGAGAAGTTTTAGTAGAGGGAGGAGAATTAGATGCAGCTATCAATTGTTATCAACATTTGATTAAACTTTTACCTGAGAACTGGATATTCTCTTACAAACTAGGCACAATTTTCCAAGATATAGGCAAGTTAAATGATGCAGTTGAGGCATTTCAACGAGCTATAGAACTTAATCCAAATTTTCCTTGGTCTCACAAACATTTAGCAGATATTTTGTATGAACAGGGTAAGTTAAATCAAGCTATTACTTTTTATCATCAAGTGATTAAAATTAACCCTAAAAATTGGGATGCTTACTGTAAAGTAGGGGAAATATTGCTGAAGCAAGGAAAAATAAATCAAGCACTTATCATTTATCAAAGTGGTCTCAAACTTAATCCTAATTTAGCGAGACTTCACTATAAAATAGGCGAAGCACTGAGTCAACAAAAAAAATTTCACTTAGCAGTTCCATCTTATCGTCTAGCTATAGAATTAAAAGTGGATAACTATTTATTTTATCGTAAATTAGCAGATGCTTTACAGCAACTAGGACAACTAGATGAGGCAATTATTAATTATCAAACAGCTATTGAAATTAATCCTAATTCTTGCTGGTTATACACATCCTTAGGACAAGCATATATTCAACAAAAAAATTGGTCTGATGCTGTTGAATGTTTGAAAAAAGCAATACAAATTAAACCAGACTACCATAAAGCTTACGAAAAAATAGCCTATATTTTTGAACAGTTAGGCGATCGCTCTGCAGCAGAAAAATGTAGATATCAATATCAATTACCATCTGAAGTAGGGTAGTAGGGGAGTATTCAACAATTAATAATTAATAATTAATAATTAATGATTAACAATTACCTCTCCTTTCCTTGAAAAGAAATCGTTACAGAAAACTAGACTCGAAAGAATTAGAAAAATATTTGAAGAAGGAGACAGGAGACAGCTATACTGGAGACAGGAGGAAAATTACATGGGGATAGTCAACGAAGGGCCGCTCCGCGTCTACGCTCCCCCAAGTAATTTTGAACACCCCCGTTGACGGTGGGGTATTAAACCCACAAAGAAAATGATAAAAGCAAATCCGGAAGTAAAATAAAAACTCATAGCAGAAAAATTTGAAGTTAGTACAACGGCAATCTGGACTGCATTGAAAAAAATGAAAATAAATAGAAAAAAAAGAACTTCGTTACCAAGAAAGAAGTAGAGAAGAAAGAATAAAGTATTATAGAGCCTTGAGAGAATTAATCAAAATATATGGAAGTAAAAGTTTAGTATATATTGATGAATCAGGATTTGAAGAGATAAGTACTTGTATTTATGCTCGCTCAGTCAGCACTTCATTTAAACCACGGGCGACTTTGAGATAACCAGCGATCGCTCCCCAAATTGCTCCGAGAAGAAAACCTCCTGTCAATGCTAGGGGTAAATGTATCCATATTGGTAAGTTAGGCAAATGGAGACTCAAGATATTGAATCAAATCCATTTTCGGGTCGCCAATTAAATCCTTTAATATTGCCAGAAGTTTTCCTATTCCAGCAAGTGAAGCACCAGCACCTCCCAATGTTAACCAGATAGTTAAAAGTTGATTATTTCCATCTTCTTTATCTTCCTCAGTCTCAGTTTTTTTACCACTTTCATTTCTATCTTCCTCTTCTGACTCTGAATCTGTTTTAACATTATCTGCCAAGTTTTCCAACCACGGAAAAATTCCCGCAACTTCATCTTTAAAAAAGTAAGCAATTGGAATAGAAAAAATAATAGTAGCCATCAACCATATTATTACCAAGGTCTGGAGAAATTTCACTGGTTTTTCTTTCCAGTCAAGACGATTACCGATTAGAGTTAAGTAACTACAAAAATTATAGAAAATATCAGATAAATTACGATTTTTCGACAATTGTTCTAAAAAAGATAGAGCAAAAGTCGCCCAAAGAGATTCAGATTTTTCATGTCGCCAAGCATTAAACCAAACTGTTTGAGTTTCTTGTTTTAATTTTAATCTGAAAAGTTCATAGATGTCTGATACATCGCTGAAAATAATCCTGTCTTTTTTAATTCTCTGCCCAACTTTCTTTAATTCTTCCTTATCTAATTCTTTAGACTTCTTTTTAACCTCAGATTCAAGTTGTTTCATAAAAGAAGACTTACCGCTACCCCATTCACCTTCGATAGAAATAGTTAGTGGCGGTTTAGTATCTTGATGAGTCAAAAATTCAGCCATTGCTATGACATAAGGTGTAAAACCAAGTTCATCTTTTGTCGTAGGTTGGTCGCCCAACGCAGGACTTTGCTTTGAGTTTTCTGTAGAATCTGGCATAATTTTAAAAGTCAATAATTAAGGAATTATAATTATGATACTTAGAGAAAAACAAAAAGTTGATTTGAAAGTTATTCTCACAGAACGTCGAAAAATTTCCTACTCAGAAATTGCTGAATTTTGCCAACGCTGGAATATTACTGAATTAGCTTTATTTGGCTCAGTATTACGAGAAGATTTTCACCCTGATAGTGATGTTGATATTTTAGTAGTTTATCATTCTTCTTGTCAGTTAACATTGTCAAAATTATTAGATATCCAAGAGGAATTAGAAGTAAAATTTGGACGTGCAGTTGATTTGGTGGAAAAAGCTATGATTAAAAATCCCTATCGTTTAGCTAATATTTTAAAGACTTATCAAGTAATTTATGCAAAACAATAGAGATATCGCTTCAGTTTGGGATATGGTACAGGCAATTCGTCGAATTCAAGAGTTTACTACTGATATAAATTACAGTGAGTATTTACAGAACATTTTGATACAAAGTGCAGTAGAGCGTCAATTTGAAATTTTGGGTGAATCTGCACGTCGAATATCTTTAGAATTTCAACAATTACCGAATTATTAATTATTAATAATTAATAATTAAATAATTCTGGTTTAAAGCCTCCCCTTTTAAGGGGAAAAAAGAAATAATATTTCCTTATATTCAATCAAGAGCGGTTTTAACCAGAGGTAATTATCAATTATCCATTATCAATTATCAATTAATGAAACCCTTAGATAAATTGGCGCAGTCTTATTGGTTTAAGAAATATTATTGCTGATCACTACGATGAGGTAAGATCAGAAATTTAGTGGGGAGTTTTGCATCAGATATTCCTCTTTTATTAGAGCAATTAGAAGTTTTATTACCTCCTCTTTCTAATGAATGAAGATGTTGGGTTTCGCTCCCTCAAAAATTGTGTTACTTATATGATATAATCAACCAGCAAAATTATCAGCAATTAAGGGAAAAAAGTCGATTATGGCAACTTATTTAATCACAGGAACTAATCGTGGTATTGGCAAAGAATTATGTAAACAAGTTCATAGCAAAGGTAATAAAGTAATTGCTGTTTGTCGTCAATCTAATCAAGAATTAGAAAATCTAGGAGTGCGTTTAGAAACTGGGGTAGATATTACTTCTGAAAAAGATGTTGCTAACTTAGTTAATCGTCTAAAAGGGATAAAATTAGACCTACTAATTAATAATGCTGGAATAGTCGAAATAAATTCTCTAGATGATTTAGATTTTGATAGTATTCGCAAACAATTTGAAGTGAATGCTATAGGAACTTTACGCCTAACTCATGCTTTATTACCCTTGATGGAATCAGGCTCAAAAATTGCTATTATTACCAGTAGAATGGGTTCAATTGATGATAATACTTCCGGTGGTACTTATGGTTATCGAATGTCAAAAGTTGCTGTTAGTATGGCAGGTAAATCTTTATCTGTCGATCTAAAACCACAGGGAATTGCTGTAGCAATTTTACATCCTGGTTTAATTAGCACTAGAATGACAAATTTTACAGGAATATCTCCCGCAGAAGCAGCAGAAAATTTGTTAGCTAGAATTGACGAATTAAACTTAGAAAATACAGGTACTTTTTGGCACGCAAAGGGTGAAGTATTGCCTTGGTAGTAATACTATAGCGCTACGCGCAAGTCAGAAGTAATTCCTGCCTAACTTTGAGGATTTATCAAAAAAATATGGGTCTAAAACCCCGCCTTTTAAGGCGCAATATTTTTGGAGCGTTGCTCTAATCCCCTACTTCCCCTCCTGGGAGGGGTTAGGGGTGGGTTAACTTCTGAGTTCTGAGTTCTGAGTTCTGACTTCGTTAAAGATGTCCTCCTTCCTTCTGTTGTAGATAACTAAATACCTTCTTCCTTCTTCCTTCTTCCTTCTTTCTTCTTTCTTCTTCCTTCTTCCTTCTTCACTCAAATTCTACATTTTCATAAATATCTGACAAAGAGATTTGAAACTCAACCGAACTTAAAGATAAAATAGCACCATCACCTTCGTATTCTGACAACCACCATTTGCCATCCTCAGTTTTGCTAAACTGTTCGACATAATATCTGTATTGGTCGATGAGAATATATTCCCGCAAACTATTTACTCTCCGATAATACTCAAATTTTTGTCCCCGGTCGTAGCTTTCTGTCGATCGCGATAATTCTTCGATAATTATCTGAGAATTAGTAATAGTATCTTGTCTACCTTCAGCATAAATAACTGGAGTGGCAATGACCATTATATCTGGATAGGTGTAGATGTTTTTTTCTGGTATTGACAAGCGTAGATCGCTCATAAAAGTTTCATAAGGTTGCCCTTTAATGCCATACTTTAATGTTGCGTAAAAGTTACCAACAATTCGATTGTGATTTACAGTTCCTCCAGTCATGGGTATTATTTCTCCATCACGATATTCACTTCTAAATTCAGCGTTTTTTTCCCGCTCTAGATACTCTTCAACAGAGTAGCGAATTTGAGTTGCTTGCATTTAATTTTCTCCTATTCAACTATCATAATACTAACAGTTTATTGCTTAAATTTGAAGTAAGAAGGAAGAAGGAAAAATATTACGTTGTCTGAGTTTTAAGCATTTATTAGGAGTCAGAACTCAGCAGAGAAATGAGATTCAAATCCCATCCTATTTATAGTCCAGTAGGGTGTGTTTTGCTGTCGCATAACTCCGTTAACGCTCCGCGACATGTTTGCGGAGCATGACTATCAGAAAAAGCAGTAGCGTAACTGAGTAAAACCCTATATCTATTGTCATTGCGTAACTCTTATTATTATTATTATGTTTGCTTCTCCCTGTACGGACGTTGCATGGAACGTCCGTAACCACTCCCCCTCCTGGGAGGGGTTAAGGGTGGGTTCCCCGCTTAAGAAAATTCTGTCGATCGCTGGATTTAGTATTACAATGAATATATCAACAGAAACTATGTGATTAAAATTATATTATGCAAAAATTTGTTAGTCTATTTTCCCTCATAGCATTATTACAATTACCAATAATTGTTCAAGCTCAAGAAGAAATAGTAGACCCCATAGAAAGAGTAGTTTCTGCAGGATTAATGACCAAAGATGCAGCCGGAAAATTTAATCGCAATGAAATTATTAGTAGAGCCGAATTAGCGTCAATTTTAGTCAAAACATTTGATTTAGAAAAACGTGAATCTTCCCAGAAACAAAATGTTAAATTAAAAGATGTTTCTTCAGATTATTGGGCTTATAATGATATTCAAATTGTCCTCAAAAATGGTGTAATGAGTGGCTATCGTGAGGGAATGTTTTTTCCCAATTATAAAATTAATCGGGCAGAAGCATTTGCAATTTTTGCTCAAGCTTATGGTGTTTTTCAGTTTCCTGAAGAAAATACTAAAAAGCTATTAAATAATTACCCAGATTCAGATAAAATCCCGAGTTGGGCAACAAAATCAATAGCAACAGCATTGTATGAAGGTTTTGTGAATACTGAACCAGGTACAAACAACATAAATCCTTTAGAACCGATGACTCGTGGAGATATGGTTTATGTTTTGAATGCTTATTTAGACCGTCAACAACGCCCTGCATCTCTTCCCTGGAATGATGATTTGGTTCCAGGTGCAACCAGGTGATATTCAGAAGGAAGAAGGAAGAAGGAAGAAGAAAGAATAAAGAAGGAAGAAGGGAATGGGGATAGTCTTCGACACACCATTTCGTGTCTACAAACCCCAACTAATTGTCAACACCGCGAGTGAACGCAGGGTATTAAACTCAAAATAAAAAGATAAAAAAAGTGGATATAAACAAGGTGAAATTTAAGTATCAATTCCAAATTGAAAAAATTACAAATTATGGCAGTAACAATTATTTACTCCTTGAGCAAATATTGAAACTTATAACCAACTTCCCAAACTGTTTTTATCTACTCAAAATTATATGTAGTTTCAAAGCACTATTACAAGTTCAATAATGTTAAATTAAATATATTTTATCCGATGGCAAAAAAACGAATTTTACTAATAGATGACGAAGAAGATATTAGAGAAGTAGCTCAACTTAGTCTAGAAATAGTAGGTGGTTGGCAAGTAATTACAGGTAGCTCAGGTAGTGAAGCTGTTGCTAAAGCAGAAGTAGAACAGCCAGATGCTATTCTCTTAGATGTAATGATGCCTGAAATAGATGGATTTTCTACTCTTAAACAACTACGAGCTAATCAGGCCACTCACCAAATTCCAGTAATTTTCCTGACAGCGAAAGTTTGTTCGGAAGATCGCCATCAATTTTTGCAGTTGGGAATAAATGGAGTAATTAATAAGCCTTTTGATCCTATGTCTCTGGCAACTGAAGTAGAGACAATTTTGGGTTGGGTTCCATAGTAGTAAACCATTTCTCAAAAACTGTTCTACATTTTCTTGAGTGGGGGAGTAGGGTAGTAGGGGAGTAGTGGAGAATTAAACATGAGAATCATTAACATTAACTGGGCTGCTAATTAGCAAAAAAATTATCATACCTGTATTAATTACATAATAACTGAAGTTTTACTTAAAAATAGTATTAATGAGTGGGAATTGGTTTAATTACTTTAAATTGACTACTGACTACTGACTACTGACTACTGACTACTTCTTCAAGTTCAAAAAACTCTAAACATTAGTGTCTAAAATTACGCAGAAAAAAAAAATTTGATATAAACTAAAGTAATATATTATGCAAAGTCACTCTGTAGACTTAATATATGTCAAACTGGGAATTTTTGCTACAGAAAGAAGGCGATAGAACCTGGCTACCTCTAGAATCATCCGATGTGGAGATTCTAGAAGGTCGTTATCGGATTGTGGCTCATACCCATATAGCCAATACAGAAGTCCAAATTCAGATTATTCACGATTCTCTCGAAGAAGTTCCACCCTTAAGGCGAGTTCAGAAACGTTCTAGCCGTACCCACTCTCAAGGTCTAATCTCTATTATCCCTTTTACCCGCCTCAAACCTGGTAAATGGGAATTTCGTTGTCAAAGTAAACCAACTACATCATCTGTCAAAGCAAAACAACATATTGTCCATTTAGAAGTATTGCCCACTGATTATGATGATTCAGATTTCTCACAAACACTAGATGTTCAGAGTCAGGAACTATATCCATTAGTAGATTCAGAAACTCAGGAAAATGAGTTGATTGCTAATGAAAATATATCTGTTTTTTCTAGTCAAATAAGCTCCATAGATCATCCAGAAGAAAATACAGAAAAAAAAGACTTTGAATTAACAACTAAATCAGATGACATAGAATTATTGGATGCTCAGATTGAAGAGAAAAATTCCACTAATTTACTAGATGATGAGGAAGAAGATTCAAGTATTCAAGCTCAAAACCAACTCGAAGAACAAAGTCATCCATCAGACATTAAAGATACAGAGGAAAAATTAAAAGAACTAACTGAAACTCTCAGACATAATTCATCAATACTTGGGCAAGTTGAGCAACAACAAGCAATAGAACAAGCAATAGAATTAGAGGCAAATCAACAGGCAGATACCAACATCACTAATCAGACTAACTCTACTATAAATTATCCTTTACAACTAACCTTAAACCAAGCATCTTATACTGCTCAACCAGGAGAAGCTTTAATTATATCTGGTCAAATAATCTTAGATAATCAAGCTCAAAATATTCAATCTACAGAAGGTTTAAATCACCTTATATCCCAGAATACTTTAACAAAAAATGATTCCTCCATTCCAGAAAATAATACTCCAATAGTTAATGGTAATTTAAAAATTTGTCTGCGTAATCCTCAAACTTCAGAAATTTTAATTGATATACAACAAGCTCTACCAGACCAAGTTACACCTATTATATTTGCTTGTACAGTCAATGTTCCAGAAAATATTAAAACTCGTTTAATATTAGGGCAAATTATCCTCACAAATAATACAGCTACTTTAGCTAATACATCTTTTACAATTACAGCCCCACTACAGAATTGGTTAACAGCAATTGATGATAATTTTACTGAAGATGACTATCAGGAAATGGCTGCAAAAATAACTCAGGCAGCAAGAAAATCAGAGCAAAAATCTCCTTCTTTTCAGGAGTTAGTAGAAAAAATTAATCAAGTTAAACCCCAGAAGGAATCTGATATAGAACAACCCTTACCACCACAGATATATCAACCTGTTGAAGGAGAGGAAGATTCTGGAACACTAGAGTTACCAACCTTTGGAAACCCACCACCGGAAACAATGGCCAAAGATCAGACTCTGATTAATGAGTTGCTGGCCAAGTCAAATGCTCCTCAAGATTCAGATGAATTAGATGATGTCTGGGAAGATTCAAATAAACTTTCAGAACAGACTAATTTACAAGCTGAAGAAATAGAAAATTCAGAGTCGGAGTCGGAGTCGAAAACTACTGAGGAAGAGGAAGTTTCTTCTATAAATCAGCAAAACCTTGTTCCCTTTCCGACAAAATTTGCTCCTAGAAAAGAGGCATTTAAGGCTTTGAATTTAGAGGATAGATTTTTTTCTCGGCTGAATTCTTTGGTTAATGATTCTGAGTTGTCCCAATGGATGAAAGCTTCTTCTTTATCTCCAACTGAAGAATTAGAGAATATATCAGAAGATCAACATAAAACTGGAACAGATAAGTTGCAAGATAGTGACTCTATAAATACGATAGTTGATGATGAAGAACTTGCCAGTGACAATTCTGATGAAATTAATTGGGAAGCACAAGAGTTTGTTGTTGAAGATGAACAAATAGAGCAGCAAGAAAAGCAATGGAATGATGGTTTAGCAAATGTTTCTCAGTCGGAAGATGAATCAATTTCTAGACAACCTTATATTTTACCAGACGATCAACCAGTGCCAGTGCCTCATTTAGAAGTACTGGCTAAAGATGTAATTGCTGGAAAAGATGTAAAAGTTAGAGTACAATTACCGGAGGGTTTGCCTGGTATTTATGTTAAGATTTGGGTTTACGACCGCCAAGCTCAAACAATAGTTGCAGGACCACGTTGGTTAACTGACTTTATTCCTAATGGCATGGGGGAAGTAGAGGTAATTACAGAACTGTATATTGCTTATGGTTGTTTAGAAATAAAAATTGAAGCGATCGCAGCCGAAGTACAAACTAACCGCGAAAGTCATAGAGTAGTTATTGAACATTTGGTAGTTCCTCCTCCTCCTCCAATTTTGCCTTTTGATGATTTGAATCTGAGTTAGGCATGATTTCTAAGTGAGTTCTGGGGCAAGACCAACTTGTAGGTACTAAGGCAGGCCAACCTTTGCGTAAAGCTTCTATACAGACAGCATGAACTGTTAATTGGCAGTCTAACATTTCGACCCCTTCTTTTTCAGCTTGTTTCTGGCTAATTTTCGTTATAGAATCATCGTTAAATTCAAAAGTTTTGTGACATTGAAGACAGACTAGATGATGATGTTTATGATGGTTGGGGGAGTTAATCTCATAATGTTTGTGTCCTTCAGCTAATTCTAGTTCCCGCAAAATACCTACTTTTGTCAAGAGATGTAGGGTTCGGTAGACAGTAGAAAGGCTAATTTTTTCCTGTTGATGTAACAACAGATTATATATTTCTTCTGCATTTAAGTGTTTACCTTGAGGTAAGTGTTGAAACATTTGTAAAATAGTCTCCCTTTGGGGAGTCAAACGCCAACCTCTTTGATTTAGTTCAGACTTAAGTGAATCATGCTGATAGAATACCATTTTTATGATTGCCCAGATTTGCTTCTGAATAAATGCATTACTACATATTAGAAAATATATACTTATTGAGAGATTTTTGCAAGAGCTAATTGGCCTCAAGGCTGACACCGTTTCACGGAAGTCAGAAGTCAGAAGTCAGAAGTTAGATTCGATCAGCTAAAAACTTTGACAAGACAATAGCTTTAGGCAATTATTTGATATTTAGAGGAGCGAAACTATTTGTAAAATCAGGTGTAATATCATGTTCAGTTGAATACTTATAAGTAACTTAGCGAGGAGTCAGGAGTCAGGAGTCAGGAGTCAGGAGGGAAGAAAGGAGAAAAATCAAGATAATTTAAGTATTTCAAGATAATTTAAGTATTTATTTGGTACTGTCAGTTCTGAAATTTTATTTATAACTGACCCGTCCGTTAGCGTAGCTCCCCCGGAGGGGGAACATGATATAAAATCAACCATTATTTCAGAAATAGACATCTGGTAAAAATCAAACATAAAATCAATTATCGTACAGAAATTATCAATTATTTCCCCCTCCATACCTATTCCCTATTCCCTATTCCCTATTCCCTATTCTCTGAAGATGTCTAATGAGACTTGATATTAGCTGAGAGCTAAATGGAGTGTAGTTGCCAAATTCAAAGACAAAAAAATTTCTACTACTACCTTTTCATATTATGTCTGCTTAATTAATTATAAAAAATCCTAAAAGCTATACATCTGTAATATCATGTTCAGTTGAATACTTATAAGTAACTTAGCGAGGAGTCAGGAGTCAGGAGTCAGGAGTCAGGAGGGAAGAAAGGAGAAAAATCAAGATAATTTAAGTATTTCAAGATAATTTAAGTATTTATTTGGTACTGTCAGTTCTGAAATTTTATTTATAACTGACCCGTCCGTTAGCGTAGCTCCCCCGGAGGGGGAACATGATATAAAATCAACCATTATTTCAGAAATAGACATCTGGTAAAAATCAAACATAAAATCAATTATCGTACAGAAATCATTAATTATTTCCCCCTCCATACCTATTCCCTATTCCCTATTCCCTATTCTCTGGAGATGTCTAATGAGACTTGATATTAGCTGAGAGCTAAATGGAGTGTAGTTGCCAAATTCAAAGACAAAAAAATTTCTACTACTACCTTTTCATATTATGTCTGCTTAATTAATTATAAAAAAATCCTAAAAGCTATACATCCGTAGATTATTTAATTATTTATTAACAAATAAATATGATTTTTCGTATTTCATATTACTTCTGCTGTAATATTATGTCCGGTTGATTACTTATAAAAAAAATTAGGGAGGAGTCAGGAGGGAAGAAATAAGCAAGAAATAAGAGGAGGAAAAGGAGAAAGTTTTTTTGATCGCGTAAGCGGAACGGAGTTCTATCGCTAATTATCCGGACATAATATAAGTCCTCAGCACAATTGTTTATGAAATGTCTAAATAATTAGAGAATAATAAAGTAACTATAAAAGTGGAGAAAAATACAAAAACTGAGGGGGTGCATCTCACTATTTGCAAAAATACTTTTTTCCTATATATTCTCTATTTCCTGTTGCCAGATAAGCTGTTGCCTAAAAGCGATAATTTTTTGGCTTTATTCAAAATTGAGATGCACCCAACTAAGGGCTAATTGTTAATTTTTATATGACACTTCCAACGAGTACTAAATAATGCTTTAATAACATACTTGGGATTAATCTAACTTGCCTAGTTTATAGAAAAAAGGCCATGTTTAGAGAGTGAATGTACAAGCAAAGATTAAGAAAGCATATTGGCTTAATATTCGGAATATTAGGTGGGTTACGGTGGCATCATTTTAGCTGTGTCACGCCACTATACCTAGATTTAATATTCCTTTTACAAACAGTCTCTTAGAGCTAATTAATCAGATTTTGTCCCGAAAATTCGATCAAAATATCCATAATCAATCAACAACTTAAAAAATGAATGAAGAAAAACGTCAAGCATACTGGCGTGCCAACAAAGCATTAATCAGAAACTTGCTAATAGTTTGGGCTTTAGTGTCAATTGTTTTTAGCATTTTATTAGTCCAACCCTTAAATGCAATTCAATTCTTTGGTGTCCCCTTGGGTTTTTGGATGGCACAACAAGGTTCAATTTATGTGTTTGTAATCTTAATTTTTACCTATGCCATTCAAATGGATAAACTCGATCAAAAATACAACATGGACAAACTCGATCAAAAATCTAATACTGACAGGAGAGACTAAATGACTGTAGAAGTCTGGACATTTATACTCGTTATTATTTCCTTCATGGGTTATCTGTACATTGGATGGCGATCGCGAGTCAAAGATAGTAAAGGTTTTTTCGTTGCCGATCAAGGTGTACCTGCTATTGCTAATGGTGCTGCTACTGGCGCTGACTGGATGTCTGCTGCCTCATTTATTTCAATGGCAGGGTTAATTTCTTTTTTGGGTTATGACGGTTCGATCTATCTGATGGGATGGACTGGCGGTTATGTGTTGTTGGCACTACTACTAGCTCCATATCTGCGGAAGTTCGGGAAATATACAGTACCTGATTTTGTAGGCGATCGCTACTACTCAAATGTTGCCCGTATCGTTGCAGTTATCGCTGCTATTTTTGTTTCCATGACTTATGTTGCGGGGCAAATGCGCGGTGTCGGTATTGTTTTCAGTCGCTTTTTGCAAGTTGATATTGGTACTGGTGTTGTCATTGGGATGATTATTGTCGCCTTTTTTGCCATCTTAGGTGGAATGAAAGGCATTACTTGGACTCAAGTCGCCCAATATACTGTACTCATTACTGCTTATCTAATTCCAGCTATTGCTATTGCCACAGTTATTACAGGTATTCCCATTCCTCAATTTGCTTTTACCTTCAGCGATATTGTGGAAAAACTAAATCAAGTGCAGGTAGACTTGGGTTTCCAAGAATACAGCGCTGCTTTTACTAACAAAAGTATGCTGGATGTTTTGTTTATCACTATTGCTTTGATGGTGGGGACTGCTGGTTTACCCCACGTTATTGTCCGTTTCTACACAGTACCTAATGTAAGAGCTGCTCGATATTCTGCTGGTTGGGCGTTATTGTTTATTGCTATCTTGTATACAACTGCTCCTGCTTTAGCAACTTTTGCCCGATACAACTTAATTGAGAGTTTACACAACAAAACTTTGGAGGAAGTGCAACAGTTAGACTGGGCGACAAAGTGGAAAAATACGGGTTTATTAGAATTTACCGATAAAAATAATGATGGTAGCTTCCAACTAACCCCAGATATAGAGACTAATGAAATTAGGATCGACAGGGATATCATTGTTTTGTCTACTCCAGAAGTAGCAAAACTCGCTCCTTGGGTAATTGCGTTAGTGGCAGCAGGAGGATTAGCTGCTGCTTTGTCTACAGCATCAGGTTTGTTGTTGGTAATTTCTAGCTCTATTGCACATGACGTTTATTATCGGATGATCGATCCAGGAGCATCGGAGTCGCGACGGTTAATGGTAGGGCGGATCATGGTAGGATTTTCCATTGCTATTGCTGGTTACTTTGGGGTTAACCCACCAGGGTTTGTTGCTCAGGTGGTAGCTTTTGCTTTCGGTTTAGCTGCTGCAAGTTTTTTCCCGGTGATTATTTTAGGAGTGTTTGACAAACGCACTAACCGAGAAGGAGCGATCGCTGGAATGGTAGTAGGTTTATTGTTTACTACTATCTATATTATTGGTGTCAAATTTGCCGGAATGCCAACATGGTTTTTCGGCGTTTCTGCTGAAGGTATTGGTACTGTGGGAATGGTGTTAAATTTTATTGTGACTTTGGTAGTTTCTCGGATGACACCTCCTCCACCATTGGAAATACAAGAGATGGTAGAAGATTTGCGATCGCCTGTAGCTGTACCTGCTCCAATTGCAGATATTGGGGAGGAAGAGTTGGATTAATTTCAAGACAGAAGAAGAGAGGATTAACTTAATCAAATCAGGACTTACGCAGCAGAACCCAGAAACCCGGTTTGTCGTAGATGTTTTTTGTTCAAACAAAAAATTATTTTGGGAGGACATTCTGCGGGTGGCAGAGTGGCAATAGAAAGTGCTAGTCCTCACTTTTTTCCGCAAGTGGTCGCTGCTTTTGGTTATGGAGTACATTCAGCAGCAGGTACAATGCTCGGATATGAAGCAGCAACAATTTTACCTCTCCCTGACTTACTACCACTATTGTTAATAGGTGGTACTTGCGATGGAGTCATTGCTAATAGTAGTCACCGTTATGGTACTGTTTGGGAAGAAGCCACAACACCAGTATCGCGGACTTTTCACGAAGCAATTTCTGGAGGAAGAAATGACAGCTATCTAATGTTAGTCGAGGGAGCTAATCATTTTTCTTTTGCCGATCCATTTGACCCGACAACAGGTAGACCTTTTCTTGACTTTCCTGCGACTCAACCAGAAGATGAAATTCGTTCTCTCATGGCAGAAACAATAGGTTTATTTATTGATGCTCATGTTCGTCAACAGGTAACAGCATTTGATAAACTGAAGGAACTACTTAATAACCGTCATCCCTTAATTAAATCATTGGAACGCAAATAATCTCTGAAATGAAATCAACACAAATTAATCAACCCGGTGACGAAGAGAAAGCAATCTCCTAACCCCATGAGATTGCTTCCTTCCACTCCGTTCCAGTCGCAATGACTTGGGTATAGTAATTATCCGGATTTGATATAATTTACAACATAAAATTTGATTAGCGGAATCAATTAATGAAACGACGGACACTATTTAATTTATTAAGTCGAGCTGGTGGAACGACTGCCGTTCTGATCGCTCTCCATGCCATGGGTTGGAGATCAACCTATGCTCAAACAACTAATCGACCTAGACTTGGAGGAGAAACAGGTGCTGGAATTAAAGTCATCATTTTGGGAGCGGGAATTGCAGGTATGACCGCTGCCTACGAATTGACAAAAGCTGGATATGAATGTATTTTGTTAGAAGCTCGAAATCGTGCAGGTGGTCGCTGTTGGACTTTGCGCCATAAGGATGTAATCAATGAGATTCATCAGCAAGGGCAACGCTCTGAGAAATGCCCATTTGATAATGACAATTCTCTCTATTTCAACCCAGGACCAGCTCGTATACCTTACCACCACAAAAATATTTTGAGTTATTGTCAAGAGTTTGGAGTGCCACTAGAGGTGATCGTTAATGAAAATCGGGCAGCCTACTTTCAGGATGATCAAGCTTTCGGTGGTTCTCCTGTGAACAGCCGACGTGTCATAAGTGACAGCAGAGGCTACATTGCTGAGTTACTAACTAAAGCTATTGGTATTAATGGATTAGATCGGGATGTATCCCCAGAAGAACAAGAGCGTCTGTTAGAGTTTGTCAAAGGATTTGGTGATTTAAATTCAAAGGGGGAATATGTGGGTTCTAGTAGAGCTGGATATGAAATTCCCCCTGGTGCTGGAATAAACACTGGTAGAAAACATGAGCCTTTGCCATTATCTGAATTATTAAATTCTCGGTTCTGGGAATACAAAATGCATTTCGGTGAAGGTTATTGGCAAGCAGCTACGATGCTGCAACCAGTGGGTGGAATGGATGCCATAGCTAAAGGTTTTGAGCAGCAGGTGGGTAGACTTATTCGCTATAATGCTGAAGTAACTAAAATTCGGCAGCATTCTGATGGGGTACAGGTGATATATCGCGATCGCAAAAGGAATCAATATCAGTCTGTTGATGGTAAATTCGCAATTTGTACCATACCCTTATCTGTACTGAAAAATATTAAGGCCGATTTTTCCGTAGAACATCAAGCTGCGATTACAGTAGGAGCATCCTCCTATAGCCACGCTATTAAAGTAGGATTTCAGAGTAGGCGTCGATTTTGGGAAGAAGACTACAATATCTACGGTGGTATTTCATGGACAGAGGGAGACATTACTCAAATTTGGTACCCCTCAACAGGTTTTCATAATTCTCAAGGTATTATTGTTGGTGCTTACATCTGGAGTAATGAGATTTCAAAACGCTGGGAAGCTATGACATCTAAACAGCGACTATCCTTAGCTATTTTAGAAGGGGAAAAGATTCACCCAGGGTATAATCAGGAAGTATCCGTAGCAAATGGCTGCACGGTAGCTTGGGGAAAAGTACCCTACAGCGAGGGAGCTTTGATCAGGTGGGAGCAAGATAGCAGGAAAAAAGCCTATTTAGTTCTAAATCAACCTGACGGAAATGTATATTTTGCCGGAGACCATATGAGTTATTTAACCGGATGGCAGGAAGGGGCTATTTTGTCAGCTCATAAAATTGTTAATGAGATTACTACTAGAGTACAAAATTCTTAATTTATAGGAGAAAGAGTGAAAATGAAAAAAAATAGAATCTTATCAGCACTAAATCGCTTTGCCATTAGCCTGATTAGATATAAAACTATGATGATTATTACTTTTTTAGGTGTGATTTTATCTCTACTAACTTTGCCTAGCACTCAAGCTGCGGACGATGTGATTATTCGCCACCCCATTCCTGGTTCTAGTTTTCCTATTGCCCGAGCTGTAGAAGTTCCTCCTAGCGTTCAACAGGTTTACCTAAGTGGTCAAGTTCCTCCCGTTGTGGACGATACAGTCGATAAAACGACGATAACCGCCTTCGGAGATACTAAAACTCAAACTGTTGGAGTTCTCAAACGCATCCAGAGTATCTTAGAGGATTTAGACTTGACTCTAGGAGATGTGGTGAAAATGCAGGTCTTTTTGGTTGGCGATCCGGCCATGGATGACCGCCTTGATTTTAAAGGGTTTATGGAGGGATACACACAGTTTTTTGGAACTCAGGAACAGCCAAAGTTACCAGCTCGCTCTGTTATGCAGGTTGCCGGGTTAGCTAATCCTGGTTGGTTAGTAGAAATTGAAGTTACAGCAGTACGACTATAAAATCAGCAAAGCTTGAACAGGATCAGACCTAATTTCCTATCAGATACATTCGCTATAATTATCTAAAAATTGTCTATAGAACCCATTTGGTATCTCCGCAAAGGTGAGTTTTTTTGGCAAAGGAGTCAGAAGTTAGGAGATTGAGAAATAAAATAATCAAACTCAAGACTGCATTCGCTGAATAATACCAATAGACTTTTTGCGTGGACTCGTGATGGTATTGATGATATTAGACTATGTACGGATGTTTTTCTCTAATGCTAACTGTAACCCTCTGTTGCCTGTTCCCTACTCTAATATATGAAAAACTCAATGAATACAGAAACTTGGACATTTATTTTCGTAACAATTTCCTTGATGCTTTACCTATACATTGGATGGCGATCGCGAGTCCAAGATAGTGAAGGTTTTTTCGTCGCCGATAGAGGTGTACCTGCTATTGCTAATGGTGCTGCCACAGCAGCGGACTTTATGTCTGCAGTTTCATTTATTTCTATAGCAGGAGCAGTATCAATTTTAGGTTATGATGGTTCTTATTATGTAATGGCAGCAACAGGAGGTTATGTACTTTTGGGTTTGCTGCTTGCTCCATATATACGAAAGTTTGGGAAATATACCTTACCAGATTTTATAGGCGATCGCTACTATTCTAATATTGCTCGTATCGTTGCGGTTATTGCTGCTCTGATTATATCCATAACTTTTGTTGTTGGGCAAATGCGAGGTGTTGGTATTGTCTTTAGTCGGTTTTTGCAAGTACCTATTGAAGTTGGTGTTGTCATCGGTATGGTTATAGTTGCCTTCTTCGCCATCTTAGGAGGGATGAAAGGCATTACTTGGACTCAAGTTGCTCAATACTTTATACTTATTGTTGCTTATTTGATACCAGCTATTGTCATTAGTAATATTCTGACAAATATTATGAACAAAAAATTAGCTCATATCATTTCCGGTAGCATCGGAGCGTGTATAAAATTAAGGTGACAATAGGAGAAAACCTTCTGCCTCCTGCCTCCAGGATAGCTGCCTTCCTTCCACCAAAGTCTAATTATTCAAATGGACATGAATCATACTATGATACCACAAGCAAATCACGATGAGTTAGCACGACAAAACTTTGTTAAAAGTTTCAGAAACTATCTGTTTGGAAAAATGCGAAATGACTTAAAGTTGGTTTACCAAGAGACTGTCAAACCACAATTTGAAAAAGAAAATCAACGTTCCCCTAAAGATCGTTATGAAATTCGGCGGGAAATGCAGCAACAACCATCTTATAAGTGGTACAGTAGCTGCAAACGTATTACCCAAGAAATGATGTGGGAATCAGTAATTACTACTGTCGAACGTCAACTACCAAATTTGGTGGAATGTGCCAAAGATAGGGAAAAACCCCTGGGAACACTTATCCTAAACCCGGAATTAAAAATTCCCACCTACCAAACTGCTGTAGATGTTCATTGTATGCCTGGAGGATACAATAGCGAATACACTCAAGATGACGTAGCGGCAGGTGCTATTTATGACTTGGGAGTTTATGTTGCCATGAGAAACCCTAAGTCTCTTCGTGATGTCAGAGGTCAGACGGTTATTCATAAATTCTTGAAGCAGCAATACCCAAATTTTCAACCAGGGAAAATTCTAGATATGGGTTGTACAGTGGGTGCTAATACTTTGCCTTATGTAGATGCTTATCCAAATGCTGAAGTTTATGGTATCGATCTAGCTCCTGCCATATTACGCTATAGTCATGCACGAGCAGAGTCTTTAGGAAAACGGGTGCATTTTAGCCAACAGAATGCTGAGAAGACTAACTTTCCAGATGAATCATTTGATTTGGTGGTAAGTCATATTTTGCTACATGAAATGCCTGTGCCAGCAATTCGGAATGTTTTCCGTGAAAGTTATCGTTTATTAGCTCCAGGTGGAATAATGATACATCAAGATGCGCGTTTGTTTCGTCATCTAGATTTATATACTGCGTTTATCTATGATGAAGAAACAACTAATAATAATGAACCTTTCTGGAGTGCCATGCGGGATTTAGATTTATTAGCTGTAGCAAGGGAAGCAGGTTTTTCGAGAGATAGTCTGATTAACACACTGCTGGAACAAAGTAATGGAATGCAGTCATTCATTATTGTTGGTAGTAAATGATAAAAAGATAAAAAAAAGATGATTCCTAAACAAGCAAAAGGTAAGCGACCAGTTTATTTGGATAATACAGATAACGATAAATTACTGGCAATAATAATGGCATTAGCAGGAGAGGTATCAGTATTGCGGGAACGCTTAGACACCATTGAAAAGTTATTAGTAGCTAAAAGTATTATTTCCTCTGAAGACATTGAAAATTATCAACCAGATGCACAAGTAAATGAGGAACGGGAGCAATGGCGAACTGATTATATTACTAGAATACTGAGAGTTATAGATAATCTCAAATAAAAATGTAGTAGTGCTAAGGCAGCAACTTCTTCTGTTTAAAATCTAGGCGATATTACATCCGAAAATTTTCAGAATTATTAAAGTAAGTTTTGTAGAAGAAAAGTTTGTAGTGTTGCTTGTGAGGCTTAAAATTTATAGCATATTCCTCCAAAAAAACTTTCTCTTCTACTGCTCTTTCTTCTTATTTCTTCCCTCCTGACTCGGTCCTCCTGAGTTTCCCTCCTGGGATGGGTTAGGGGTGGGTTGACTCCTAAAGAATTAAGATTAATATCATACACGCGCTTCAGCAAGACCGTTTATCCTTTATCCTCTTTTCCAGCGATCGCTTTTAGCTGTGTCTACTTCCATAAGATATATTAGTGAAGAAAAGATTACTATAATATATGAAAAACTCAATGAATACAGAAACTTGGACATTTATTTTCGTAACAATTTCCTTAATGCTCTACCTGTACATCGGGTGGCGATCGCGAGTCCAAGATAGTAAAGGATTTTTTGTCGCCGATAGAGGTGTACCTGCAATTGCTAATGGTGCTGCCACAGCAGCGGACTTTATGTCGGCAGTTTCATTTATTTCTATAGCAGGAGCAGTGTCAATTTTAGGTTATGATGGTTCTTATTATGTAGAAGCAGGAACAGGAGGTTATATACTCTTGGGATTACTGCTTGCTCCATATCTACGAAAGTTTGGTAAATATACTTTACCAGATTTTATAGGCGATCGCTACTACTCTAATATTGCTCGCATCGTTGCGGTTATTGCTGCCCTTATTATATCTATAACTTTTGTTGTCGGGCAAATGCGAGGTGTTGGTATTGTCTTCAGTCGGTTTTTGCAAGTACCTATTGAAGTTGGTGTTGTCATCGGTATGGTTATAGTTGCCTTCTTCGCCATCTTAGGAGGAATGAAAGGCATTACTTGGACTCAAGTTGCTCAATATTTTATACTTATTGTTGCTTATTTGATACCAGCTATTGCTATTTGTAATGCTCTGACAAATATTCCGATTCCAGAATTAGCTTTTACTTTTGGTGACATTGTGGAAAAACTGGATCGAGTTCAAGTTGACTTAGGTTTTCCAGAATATACTGCTGCTTTCACACAAAAAACTATGCTAGATGTTCTATTTATAACTATTTCTGGCATGGTGGGTCTTGCTAGTTTACCCCACGTTATTGTTCGTTTCTATACTGTACCTAACGTGACAGCAGCCAGATATTCTGTAGGTTGGGCATTATTATTTATTGCCATTTTTTCTACAACTGTTCCTGCTTTAGCTGCTTCTGCGCGATACAACTTAATTGAGAGTTTACACAACAAAACTATGGAAGAAGTACAACAGTTAGACTGGGTGACAAAGTGGGAAAATACAGGTTTGTTAGAATTTACCGATAAAAATAACGACAGTCGTTTGCAGTTAACTCCAGATACAGAGACTAATGAAATAATTCTCGATCCGGATATTATCACTCTCTCTACTCCAGAAGTTGCAAAACTCCCGCCTTGGATAATAGCATTAGTGGCAGCAGGAGGATTAGCTGCTGCTTTATCTACTGCATCAGGTTTGTTATTAGTGATTTCTAGTGCCATTGCTCACGATGTTTATTACCGCCTGATTAACCCAGAAGCATCAGAGTCACAAAGATTAATTTTGGGTAGAATAATGGTAGTATTAGCGATCGCCTTTTCTGGTTATTTCGGTATCAACCCCCCTGGTTTTGTGATTGAGATAGCAACTTTGGGAGTTGGTGTCGCTGCTGCTACTTTTTTTCCAGCAATTATTTTGGGAGTATTTGACAAACGTACCAACCGGGAAGGAGCGATAAGTGGTATGATAATTGGTTTAGTGTTTACAACTATCTATATTGTTGGTGTAAGATTCTACGCAATGCCGACATGGTTTTTGGGGTTGTCCGATCAGGGTATCGGTACAGTGGGAATGTTATTGAATTTTGTTGTGACTTTTGTAGTGTCTCGGATGACAGTTCCTCCACCATTGGAAATACAAGAGATGGTGGGAGAGTTGCGATCGCCTTTAGCTGCACCTGCTCCAATTAGGGATATTGGGGAGGAAGAGTTGGATTAATATTCTTTTGGGATCATGGTTATCAGTTAAACTTTATTCTATGGATGAGATGACGGAAATGCAAGCTAGAGATGGCATAAAGACCGATCAGCAGTAATATCATGTCCAGATGATTAAGTATAATAAAAATGTTTTCCTCTCAATGTTGAAGAAATATCCCAAATTTCCACTCCTATCAAGTCTTCCCTCTTAAATTTACACCTACCACCTACCACTTAAAAACTGTATTATCACTAGAGTTGTTGGGAAATAACAATTGAACAATGCTCAAAACCTTATAGAATAAGCTTTTCATGATTCTCGGACTGAAAACGCTATAAACCTTGACCAATAAGGGTTTTAGCCATTTTTTAGCTTAATTCCCAACAACTCTACTAATTAAGCGGACATGATATAAATCAAGCAATAGTAATATTTTGACTCGGGAAAATTTTAACATCACCATAACCCCTAGAGTAAATTAGAACTCTGGGGGTTATGATGATTAATTGGTAGTGCAGAGTGCAAAGTGTGGGATAGGTAATATCAAATCCGGTTAAACAGCCATAGAATGGTTAAGTTAGGAGTCCTCAGGAGTCAGGAGACAGGAGTCAGGAGGAGAAAGAATTACAAAGATGAGGGTAGTTATGACGATTGAAGATTTTTTTTATGTCCAATTAAACGGATTTGATATAAATAGATCATTCCCACTCCAGGGTGCGATCGCCACCCCTGCTCCTTGTGCAGCAGTCTTTTCCTTGCGACTATGAACCCAAATCCAATTGAAATAACTAACCACTAACCTTACCGTTATCTCAGTTTGTTCCCAGACTTTCCCAAATTTATTCTGGGGTGCGATGCCATCGACCTGTTTGCTGGCGGAAAATTCCATTGGTTCTCTCTAACTGCTGCGTTTGCTCTTTGCCTATAATATGATTTACCTCTGGAGGGAGAACTCGCTCATATCCTCCCCAGTCATCCCTATGCCATTGTTTACAGTCTGTTTTACCTTCCGTGTTAACGATAACTTCTTCTATGAACTGGTCTGTATGTTTACCAACTCTTGCCATGAGAATCAGTCCACTTGATCAGGCTTGGGTCATACCAATCCCACAGTCACCTTCTATCAATTCATTTGTCTGACAGTTTTTTTGTGTCTTGAGTGCGTCTTACATTCTGGGGTCTCCCCAGAATTACGCACTCGCTTTTTTTGAACAAATGACCAAAACTCATCACTACTAATCTGTGAGGTTTGAATATTTTCTACATTGGCATTATGAATCATCTGTCCTTTTTGAGAGGCTGCTCTCACCACACTGACTACTTTATTATAGGCCAGATTCACGCTCTCGACTAATTCCTCTTAAACTACTACCCTCGACATAAGCTTGCAAAACCATCCGCATTTGTTCAGGCTGAACCTGTCTACGATAGTATAGAGTGTCGAAGGTGTAACTGTTTGCGCAACATTCCGAAGGAAAAGTTTGCAAGCATTCAGGACAATAATATCGTTGACTTCCTTTGCTCGTCTTTCCATGATACCCGAGTTTTGTGATGGCCACATAGAGGATATTCCATAAGAATTAAAAGTATTAAGGGACAATAGTTATATGACCATTCCCACACTTTCGCACAGGCACAACCATTAAATCTTTCTCATAACCAAAACCCTGTAGGGGCGTTAGCGGAATGAAAACCGCTGTAAGTCCCACTAACTATACCACCAGACATGATATGATTACTGATTGTAAGCTGGAAACTTACAAAGTACAATTCTAGTTCATTCCTCCATAGAGGTGATTTGGCGTTGGCGTAGCAAGTGTGGCAGCTATATCGCCACCTTCATCCAAGCCGCACAATAGAGTAACTTGAGCCTAACTAACCAGTGCTTGTAAAGCCTCCCTGAGTTCATTAACCGTTGTAGTTGCAGTGCCAAATATACGCACCACCAGACTAGCAGCCAAATTTCCTAAAACAGAAGCCTCCCAACTAGAAGCACCCATACTCAAAGCCAAAGTCAAAGCAGCAACAACCGTATCACCAGCACCAGTAACATCAAAAACATCTGTCCGGTTAAAAGCTGGAATATGCCAACAATAAATCGGAGTATCACCAGTACCAGAAAGAATAAAAGAAGGTGAGGGATAATTAGAAGTATTTACGCGATCAAACAAACTCATCCCCTCCTCGCCACGAGTAATCAAAACTTGCTCTGCATCTGTTAACCTTAATAAGTCAGATCCTGCCTGATATAGAGTATCAGAATTAGTAATAGCATATCCTACTGCTTTCTCCGCTTCAGGAAGATTAGGAGTAAATATAGTAGCACCCTTGTAACGCTGTAAATCTTTCTGAGTATCTACTATAGTTCTTTGTGGATGAGATATAGCAGCCTCTATAACTGGTGTCGTCAAAACACCATCTCCATAGTCTGAGCAAATTACTGCATCTACCGTAGCAACTTGTCGTTGAATATACTCTGCCAATTGCAATTGCAAATCAACTTCTGGCAGATCGTCAGATTTTCGATCTACCCTAACAATTTGTTGAGTTACAGACTGACGAGCATGACCAGAAATTCTAGTTTTAGTTACCGTCGGGCGATTTGGATCGACTAAAATTCCAGTAGTATCAACTCTAGCTGTTTCAAAAATATGACGCAGTGCTTTACCTTGCTCATCTTTTCCTAACAAACCTACAACCTTAACTTTAGCGCCCAACTTAGCAAAATTATAAACTGCATTAGCTCCCCCACCAGGTACTTGCTCCGTAGTTTCGTGACGCAGAATTAATACTGGTGCTTCACGAGAAACCCGCTCTACCTGACCAGTCATAAATTCATCCAGGGTTAAATCTCCCACCACTAAAACCTCAACTTGAGAAAAACCTGCGAGTAAATCAAGTAGTCTAGGTGTAGCAGCTTTTAGTTGAGTAAGAAATTCTGAATCTAATACCATAATTTGTTTTTCTTTGAGTCAAAGAGTTATACCATTTTTATAAATGTTTGCTACAAATACTTAAGGTGTTTTTAGTAGTCAGTTAGGGGAACCGTCGGATTGGCGACGTACAGTAGCCAGTAGTCAGGAGGAATCAAATCTTTTCTTTTAGTCAATGTATATATTAAAATAATTTAGCAGCATAGCGCGTGTTGTATTTATAACATTCTTTTTTCAAACTGGTATTTGGGGAGAAAAAATTAGTCAAATTATTGAAGTACAGACCAATAAATATCTCTAGAAAAGAGAGAGTAGGGAGTAGGGGGAAATAATTGATAATTTCTGTGCATTGAAGAAGGAGACAGGAGACAGGAGACAGGAGACAGGAGGAAAATTACATGGGGATAGTCAACGACCTGCCGCTCCGCGTCTACGCTCCCCCAAGTAATGCGTGAACACCCTGTAGACGGTGGGGTATTAAACCCACAAAGAAAATGATAATTGACTTTATTTTTGATTATCGGATATGTCTAATAGACTTGTTACTTTATAACTTAAAAAATCCCCAAAAAGCTTGTTATGTAAGGATTCTAGATATTATAAATTAAAAATGCTGAGAATTATTGCTCTGTCTAGGTTGGAGCGATTTTTTCCCTCTATTTAGCGATATAGCGCTGTGCGCAGGCAACAGGCAACAGGCAACAGGCAACAGGGGGAATAAAAGACCGATAATACAAGACTTTTAGCTATTGGACAGTTCTTGTAATTTGTAAATATGCCAGCGCACATTGCTATAACTCTAATGTTAATAAATTATATCAAGTCCGTTTAATTGCACATAGATCAAATTTATACCCATAGAGAATAGGGAATATGGAATAGGGAATAGGGAATAGTAAAATTTCTAGCAATACTAAACGTTTCAGGGTTTAGCATCCTTGTACTGGCCTTAGCGGAAGCTCTGCCCCAGTAAACGGCCGTTTGCCTCTGCTGACTACTGACTACTAAATTGAAGTGAGGTTGTTTAACCGGATTTTATATTATCCCCAGAATATATCAATATTCCAGGGGAAAAAAATATCAGAATAATCAATAACCAATTTTTAATGACTGATTTTACTACTTCAACTTTTGTTTGATAATAGTCACAAGTTGAGCCATTTGTTTTTTCAACGCTGCAATTTCAGCTTGCATTTTCTTAACTTGAGCTTGCAACGCTTGAATATCGCCAGAACTTCCCCCCAAAGCAGCAACTTCCATTTGCTCACTCGGGCGTTTTTTGGCCAAATCAAAGGCAGACTTAATAGCTGCAGTTAGCTCTTTTTTCTCAAAAGGTTTTTCTAAAAAAGCAAAAAAATGTTTCTCAAAAGGTTCAGGAATTTTATCTGTCACCTCTTCTTTACGGCCTGACATTAATACCAATGGAATCTTCTTTAGCTGAGATTGGGATTGAATTTTTTGGAACACTTCCCAACCAGTAACTTTTGGTAGTAGAAAGTCCAACATAATTAAATTCGGACGTTCCTTAATAATAAATTTCAGTCCCTCTTGGCCATCCTTTGCCTCTATAACATTAAAGTTTCCTTGGGGAAGCATTTCTTTGACTCTTACCCTAATAACTTTACTATCATCAATAACTAAAATTTTGTGTCCTGCCACGACTAGCTCCTCCAGTTATCAGTTAGTGTTTCAAATTAATCTTATCTATATTCCTGTAATCAGCCATCAAGATTGCTAAATCATGGCTTCTACATTGATCTGTTAAGTTTTAGACGGCATTTTCCTAGACATTTATGGACAACTGTGGACAAAATGTATAGGTATAACCATCTTTATTTATGTATAACTTTTAATTTACTTACATGAACACTTTTTGCTTTCTGTTCTGGCACTGTGAAGTTAAAACTATTTAATTTTGAGCGAGGATTAACTCTACCTACTTCCCCTGTTTCAATATTCAATGCGCTAGTCTCCACTATTCCCACCTTTGATTGGTTTTAGTGGGTTATACCTTATGGGGTATCCATATTTATTTACCGCTGCTTTCTGTCTACCTCCTTGGCCTTTGCAGATAGCAGCTAAATCTTGGGTAGTATGGAATTTTAACTGATTCACTTCACCTACACAAGCTGCATCTATGCAGTGTACTTTTGGTAACTTCTGTTTTCTACGGTTAAATTTTGTCTGTCCTCCACTACCTGTAGTTACTTCACTACCTGTCGTCTTTAAGGCATTGAACAACTCCCACCTAGTAGAATTAACTGCTGCTGCATCTTTTAAAGGTGATCTAGCTTGGGGTTCGTATTCGCTTTAATAATTCTGGTTTTCCAGATAAGAATTCTTTGACATCTTGATTACTTTTAACCTGATTGTATTTAGTACAGGCAACAGTTAAGTTAGATACTCGGTCTGAACCTCCTTTATACTTGGGGTAGATATGTTCAACCTCTAGGGATGTATTAGTTTTGCCACAATCAGCACATTGACGACCCCATTTTTCTAACAAATATTCTCTCAATTCATATCCTGCTAATTCACCCTTTAGTATTAGACATTCTGGTATCTATTCCTTTTCAGTAAAGTGTTCCTCAATCATGTTGGCCAGGCTTGTTCATGCTTTAAACACGCTTCGGTACAAAACCGACTCCCGATTGGCGCTATTAAACGCTGTCCTTAATTGTAGAGCGACCAACATATATGGTGGAATTCACATATTGTGGTCGTGACCTGCCAACGTAGTCAGTACTGACTTAATCTGCAACCTTTGATAGATAACCTTAGAAATGTCTAGGATTGGCTAGGTTTTTCAAAGGTGTTCTAATATAAAAGCGCACAAAAATTTTTAATTTTTTATGGCTACAAAAAATGGTCGGTCAATATCAACTCAGGTCAACACTGCTGGGATGAAAGGCCAAATTCAGAGTATGCCAAAGTGGCTGCGTCCTTCTTTGGGAAAAGCTAGTGATATTTCTACTGTACAAAAAATTATAAAGCAGCGTCAGCTCCATACCATCTGTGAAGAAGGTCGCTGTCCTAACCGAGGCGAATGTTATGCCCAGAAGACAGCTACTTTTTTATTGATGGGTCCTACCTGTACGCGGTCTTGTGCTTTTTGTCAAGTTGATAAGGGTCATGCTCCGATGCCCTTAGACCCGGAGGAACCACAAAAAGTAGCTGAGGCTGTGGAATTGTTAGGTTTAGAGTATGTGGTATTGACTTCTGTTGCTAGGGATGATTTGCCAGATGGCGGTGCTAGTTGGTTTGTAGCAACAATGACAGCTATTAGAGAACGGAACCGAGAGGCAAAGATTGAGGTTTTGACTGCTGATTTTTGGGGTGGTCAAGATGGACTTGGCGTTGAGAAGTTGTCTGTTTCTCTAACTGAAAGGCAAAAGGAACGGATTAGGATAGTTGTAGATGCCGAACCTGCTTGCTATAACCATAATATTGAAACAGTACCACGATTACAAGGCCCTGTGCGTCGTGGGGCAAAATATGAGCGATCGCTTGATGTATTACGGATTGTTAAGGAATTAAACTCTAATATTCCTACTAAGTCAGGTCTAATGTTGGGACATGGAGAAACGAAAACTGAAATAGTTGAGGCCATGGCAGATTTGAGAAGAGTAGGATGCGATCGCATTACTTTAGGCCAATATATGCGTCCTTCTCTAGCCCATTTGCCCGTACAAAAATATTGGACACCAGAAGAATTTGACGAGCTTGGAGCGATCGCTCAACAAATGGGCTTTTCTCATGTGCGTTCTGGCCCTCTAGTGCGTAGTTCTTATCATGCTGGAGAAAGTGTTTAAGTCAAGAAGGGAAAAGAAAACAAATAAATTCCTAATCTTTAAATGTTTGTATGATATTGAATCAATTGTATGATAGGATTTTCTTGATCCCAAAAAAATGCGGTGGGTCTCATCGTCTCTGTCTGCAGAGGGTTAAGTGGTTGCACTCCCTGTGTTCGCGCAGCGTTGCGCCAGCAAAACAGAAAGCCCTATCCATGAGGTTGGGAAGCCCACATCATCATCTTTGATTTGATGTAGGAGAACGTCACTATAAAAATGGAGAATAAATTTAGATGAAATATTCTTTTCGTGCAGGTTGGGCTTTATTATTATTGGCTATCAACTTTGTTGTTGCGGGCTACTATTTCGGCGCTATCCAGTAGTCTTCAGACCTTTCCTTAGCAAATCTGTGCCACTCTTAGGATACTCTATTCTTTAAGAGTGGCACTTTAATGAAGTCAGAAGTCAGAAGTCAGAAGTCAGAAGTTATATCATGTCCGGTTGAACAGTTATAAATAAATAATGACGGAGTCCTCAGGAGTCGTAGGGGCGATTCGCGAATCGCCCCTACAGGAGTTAGGAGGGAACACTGAAGTTGGAAGAAGAAGAATTGGAGTTGAAGGAGAAAGTTTTTTTATCACGCTCTTATCCGGACATGATATTAGAAGTTAGAAGTTATTTTTGTAACGGGGATGCGTGAGCAACTCTCCAAAAATATTTCTCCTTAAAATGCGGGGTTGCGCGACCCAATTACTTTGATTAAAGATATATGTACGATTTTGAGATAAAAAGTTAATTTTGTAATTTTCTCCTAATAATCAACCTCAAAAGCAGTATTAAACTGAACTATATTAAATATTATCGCTACTTAATAATTCAGATTTACCTCCTAATATTTTTATCTTGGTTCCGCTTCTAAAATAACTCTGACTACTTTCAAAATCGACTAATTTCTCTTCAAAAAGCACATCCTAAAAATAAAAAATCATAACTTTATCCACAAGATTTATCTCGCCACTCAACCTCTAATAAAGTTAATAACTTTTCATCTCCTTTTGCCTTAGCTATTAAACGTCGCCATTGTAATATATCGCATATATTTGTTCTATTTACCCGAGCTATCTTTTTTGGCTCAACCTGTTTCTCTTTTACTATTTGAGCAACATTAATAGTTTGTTTTTCCTGAGCTAACTCATCATCTCTGGGGCAACACAGCTTTTGAGAAGGATGTTGAGGTATGGGAATATGTTTAACGTAAGGATAAGTCCACCCTTGGCCTCTATGTTGTCCCCTATATTCCTCCACTGCTTCCCCCATCATCATATTAATAGTAGGAAGTTCTTGTCGATTACGCTGATAGTCATTATTTAGTTTCATATCATCAGACCATGTACCCAAAATTTTTTTTATTTCTGTATCTATTTTTACATTTTACTCAAAAATATTCTAATTTTTGACAAAAGTTTACTAAATGTTGCTAGGGCGTGTCATCAATTAAAAGATTGACAAAATGGGTATTGTATGCAATAATAAAATTGCCATCGCTATGCTAATAAAATGACTGAGGCTACCAAATAAATTCCTCCCAGAAAGTTAACTGAACGTTTATCGTATCTAGTAGCGATCGCTCTATACACCAACAGGACTTACGCAAATTGACCTTTAAACCACCATCTGTAGGGGCGAATTGCATTTGCCCTAGCCATAAGTAGAGTTTCTGCGTAAGTCTTGACCAAGTGTGCGTTCCCTCTCTTGGTCGGCATTCCCATGGCTAATATCAAATCCGTTTAATTCGGTATAAAAGAATGTTCCATCACAAGCGCCATTGCCAAATCTTTCCCCTACTCCCCTACTCCCCTAATCCCCTACTTCCCTACTTCCCTCATCCCCACACTAATTACACCAATGCTATGGGATTTGATATAAACCATTCCCTAGGGGAAGCTAGCAAAACGCCGGGTTCCGACCCCTTGCCTCTGTCGCACTCCGCGGGGTCGCACCACTGTTCCCTGCTATAGCAGTACCTTCTTTGGCCTTTGACAATAAATTTGAGTGGAAAGGGAATAGGGAATAGGGAATAGGGAAGCACCGGAGTAAGGAAATAGAGGAATGTCCGCGCCCTATTTGCGTACTGCTATATAATACTATTCTCAAAAATAGTGACAGAGATAACTGACAAATAGCAACAAGTGATGTTAATAAAACAATTCTTCTGACAAAATTCCTCTTGAATTATGACTACTGTACGTTGCCAATTTGACAGTTGCCAGACTTACCTCATTAAACTCTATTATTGAGTTTATCTATCCTCTAATATTGAAAAAATTACTGTCCACAATATATTCCAATAATGGGCAATTAGAATTGATTTGTTTGTGTAAAAAATTAGCTTACTATTATATGTTGACAAAATAACCAAGCATTATTTAAGATAGAATTACAGACACATAAATAAACAAATACGGCCAAAAAAAATATATATAAATTTAAGGTAGATTTTATGAAAAGAATCATCAAAAATCAATCTACTGCTGCTCATCCATTGGGTAGATTTGTAACTAGAGACGCATTAGCATTTCATTTGGGAATAAAATCAGATAATATCTACAAAATAAACTGTTGGAAATATGTAATTCATGTTGTAGGAAAAGGTAAAAGTAGGTTTGTAAGTTATGCCGATATGCCACCAATTTTGGGGGTAGAACCACCAAAAAAATCAGATTTTACTAAATGGAGAAAGCGAATCAAGGCTAGAAAACAAAAGTATGTCCCTAAATTTTGGGCACAATTTTATGTTGATAAAATTCAGAAATCTAATTCAATTCAAAGATTACATAGTTGGGAAAATTTAGTTAAACAATGTAAGTCATTAATATCATTAGAAGGAGTAAAAAAAATAGACAGTGCTTTGATTAAAGAAAAGTCTAAATTAGAAAAAGTAATTTATTATAGTTTTTCAAAATAACTATGTAAAAATATTGATTAATATCTCACTATTGTTAGAATTTAGTAAGAGATAAATTGTATTTATTTTAGTAGTATGACTTAAAAGTAAGATGGCGATCGCACAAATATTACATTCTATCAAAAATTGTTTTTGTAACGGGGATTTGAGCAAGCCTCCAAAAACATTTCGTTTTAAAAGCCTAACGGCAGTTAGATCCTACTAGATATGGTAGTTCTGCGTAAGTTCTGTGAGTGCTAATAGACATTTGTTCAATAATTGATAATTGATAATTACCTCTCCCTAAAAGCTATCCCTGATAAGGAACTCCTGAAAACCTTGTGGGAAGCAGGGGAGAAAGGAGAAAGAATCATAGTAGATAGGAAAAACTACTTAAGTTATCAAAAAAAATGTACTTTTTAATACACTTTTTCTCTGACAAAAACCTTTGAAAGACTTATACATAACTTGTCTATTTTATCAATTTTTATGTTAAGAAAGATGTTTATAAAGCATAGCCCTAAAAGGAAAAGGAAGAGGATTTAATAAAAGGAAAATATTTTCTCTCTTGGTCGATTGGATATGGCGAGGAGACCCGTTCTTACAGACCCGCTCCGAAGTACGCCATCCCACCCTTCGGGAAGCTGCGCTAACGACCGCTTGTTTCTCCTTCAAAGGAGAGGCTTTAAACCTTAATTATTCGGTAAAAATCAAAAATCAAATCAATTATTTCTCCCTGTTGCCTGTTGCCTCTTTTCTGGAGATGTCTAATAGTTGCCATTCAGGCAACATTGACTCCCAAGATTGACCAAATTGCTTCACAATAAAAAGTACATATAGTCAAGGAATAAAGAGTAGACCATGCGACTACTACACACAATGCTGCGAGTCAAGAACCTAGAAGAATCTCTCAAATTCTACTGCGATGTCCTCGGTATGAAACTATTACGCCAAAAAGACTATCCAGGTGGTGAATTTACTCTAGTCTTTGTTGGTTATGGCGATGAGTCAGACCACACAGTACTTGAATTAACATATAACTGGGGCAAAGACCAATACGACTTGGGCGATGCTTATGGCCATATTGCTTTGGGTGTTGATGATATTTATGGCACTTGCGAACAAATAAAAGCACAGGGAGGAAAAGTGACCAGAGAACCAGGGCCAATGAAACATGGTTCCACAGTTATTGCCTTCATTGAAGACCCAAATGGCTATAAAGTAGAACTAATTCAATTAAGCTCTCGTAGTAGCAATTCAGAAAAAGAAGTTGCAGCTAGCGCTAATTGAAGAAGGCAGAAGGCAGAAGGGAAAATTGTATGGGGATAGTTAACTATCGGCCACTCGGTGTCTTATGACCCTAAACAATTTTCAGCACTGCAAGTGACAAAAAAATAAGGTCAATAGCCTCCCCTTGGCTGCGCCGCGAGCTACCGCTCTACAAGGGGATGAAAAAAAAATCAAGTTCAATATTTCAAGCCTCTGACTTTAACTAGAGGTACTGATAACTTATAACTGAAATGACGGTGGGGTATTAAACCCGCTACAGAAAAGATAAATAATTTCAGGAAGAAGGGGGATAGAAAAAGATAATCAGCTAATTAGTAAATACCTGAAAGTTAAAGGTGTATTTCCAATAGAGTTTAAACCAGAAAACTCTCAGAGTCAATCTATGATAGCTTTAGACCCTGGTGTTCGCAGTTTTTTAACGGGAACAGAATCCAGGGTGTTTCAACCCCTGGAGATGTCAACTACCCTATAAATAGTTTTATAGGAAAAAATTTAAAATAGTCCAAATGCAGCCAACCGACCCAAGCAAATTTACAGAACAAGCCTGGGATGCTATAGTCAAATCCCAGGACGTTGCCCGACGTTACCAAAACCAACAATTAGAAGTAGAACATCTAATCATTGCCCTCTTAGAACAACAGGGGACAGCTAACAAGATTTTAAACCGCGTTGGTATAGAACCAGAAAATCTCCTCCAACAAATAGACTCTTTCGCCAAACGCCAACCTAAAGTAGGTAGTATCGAACATCTCTATCTAGGACGTAGTTTAGAAATCTTTCTAGACCTAGCTGATGAAGCAAGAGAAAAATGGGAAGACAAATTTATTGCTGTCGAACATCTCCTACTAGCTTTTTACCAAGACAAACGCCTTGGCAATAAACTCCTCAGTGGAGGTACTCCCCAACTACCAACTCGCCCTGGTTTTGAGCGCCCCCAAACTTCACCCAAAGTTGAATTTGAACAACTAGAAGCAGCAATTAAAGCAGTTCGTGGTAGTACTAAAGTCGAAGACCAAAACCCAGAAGCTAGTTATGATGCTTTGGCAAAATATGGGCGCGACCTCACAGAGTTAGCTAAAGCAGGCAAACTTGACCCTGTTATTGGTAGAGATGAAGAAATTCGCCGCGTGGTTAGTTGTTTATCCCGTCGGACAAAAAATAATCCTGTACTTATTGGAGAACCAGGAGTTGGAAAAACGGCGATCGCTGAAGGTTTAGCTCAACGCATTGTTAACGGCGATGTTCCAGAATCTCTCAAAGAACGACAACTCATTGGTCTTGATATGGGAAGTCTCATTGCAGGGGCAAAGTTTAGAGGGGAATTTGAAGAAAGACTCAGATCGGTTTTGCGAGAAGTAACCAACTCTGACGGTCAAATTGTTTTATTTATCGACGAACTACATACTGTTGTTGGAGCAGGTTCCAGTGGCGGTACGGGTTCGGGTGTAGATGCAGGTAACCTCCTCAAACCAATGCTTGCTCGTGGAGAGTTGCGTTGTATTGGTGCGACAACTATTGATGAATATCGCAAACATATAGAAAAAGATGCTGCTCTGGAACGTCGGTTTCAAAAAGTAGAGGTTGGTCAACCAAGTGTAGAGGATACTATTTCTATTTTACGGGGGTTGAAAGACCGCTACGAAACTCACCATGGTGTAAAAATTACTGATGCTGCTTTGGTAGCTGCTGCAACTCTTTCTAACCGTTATATTTCGGACCGCTTTTTGCCAGATAAGGCGATCGACTTGGTAGATGAAGCTGCTGCTCAACTAAAAATGGAAATTACTTCTAAACCTGAAGAATTAGAAGCTATTGACAGACGTATTATGCAGTTGGAAATGGAGAAACTTTCTATTGAGGGAGAGTTGCAAAGCAGCAAAAAAGATCAAAATTCTGAACCTACCCCACCTGCGAAGGTTTCTCCAGCATTGCAACGCATTACAAATGAAATTAATGTCTTGAAGCAAAAGCAGGAAAAATTTTCTTCTAAATGGTCTGGGGAAAAAGAATTGTTAAATACAATTAATTCCCTTAAAGCAGAAGAAGACAAATTAAAAGTACAAATAGAACAAGCAGAACGAGCTTACGATCTGAATACCGCAGCTCAATTAAAATATGGCCAACTAGAAACAGTACATCGCGATCGCGAAGCTAAGGAAGCAGAATTATTAAAGGTTCAAGCTCAAGGTTCGTCTCTTCTCCGGGAACAAGTTACGGATGCTGATATTGCCACTATCGTTGCTAAGTGGACTGGTATTCCGGTAAATCGTTTGTTGGAGTCGGAACGCCAGAAGTTACTACAATTGGAAAAACATTTACATCAACGGGTAATTGGACAGTCGGAAGCGGTGGAAGCTGTGGCGGCAGCTATTAGACGTGCTAGAGCAGGGATGAAAGACCCAGGGCGACCTATCGGTTCGTTTATGTTTTTGGGTCCTACCGGAGTTGGTAAAACAGAATTGGCGCGAGCTTTGGCACAGTTTTTGTTTGACCGGGATGATGCTTTGGTGCGGATTGATATGTCGGAATATATGGAGAAACACGCGGTTTCTCGGTTAGTAGGGGCACCGCCTGGATATGTTGGTTATGACCAAGGGGGTCAGTTATCGGAGGCAGTGAGGCGACATCCTTATTCTGTGCTGCTGTTTGATGAAGTGGAGAAAGCTCACCCAGATGTATTTAATATATTGTTGCAGGTATTGGATGATGGTAGGATTACTGATTCTCAGGGGCGGGTAGTTGATTTTAGTAATACTGTAATTGTAATGACGAGTAATATTGGTGGTGAGTATATTTTGGATGTAGCGGGGGATGACTCTAAGTATGAGGAGATGTATAAACGGGTGATGGGAGGATTGCGAAAACATTTCCGACCGGAGTTTTTAAACAGGGTGGATGAGATTATATTGTTCCATACTTTAAGGAAGAGTGAATTACGGCAAATTGTGGAGATTCAAGTGAAGAGAATTGAACGATTATTAGGGGAACAAAAGATTAGTTTGAAATTAACTCCTGCGACTTTAGACCACATTGCTGAAGTGGGATATGACCCAGTTTATGGAGCGCGACCTTTGAAACGAGCAATTCAAAAAGAATTAGAAAATCCTCTAGCAAATCTGATTTTAGAAAATAAGTTTGTTGGTGGGGATATTGTAGTAATTGATTGTGTAGATGGTGGTTTAGTGTTTGGGAAAAAGGATGAGTTGGAATTGGTGAAAAGGTAATTTGATAAGAGTGCGAACTTCTAGCTCGCCAGTCAAAATTATTAGGCAAAAGTGTTAATGAAGAACAATATGATAATTTTTTATCTAAATGTTGGCATTTATACCCGCGCTCTCCTGCAAGGGAGCGTCGTATGGGGATGCCAATCAATGTTGCGGTTTCACACATAATATGTTAAAATATCAAGTTAGAATAAGCAGGTAGTAAATGGTTGAGAAAGCTTACAAGTTTAGATTCTATCCTACTCCAGAACAAGAAAACCTGTTGCGGAGAACATTGGGGTGTGTTCGACTGATCTACAACAAAGCTTTGGCAGCTAGAACTCAAGCTTGGTGTAAAAACAAAGAGCGAGTAGGATATAAGCAAACTTCTGCTATGCTTACTTCGTGGAAAAAACAAGATGACTTAGATTTCCTCACACAAGTCAGTAGCGTCCCATTACAACAAGGCTTGAGACATCTACAAACAGCTTTCACTAACTTTTTCAGTGGACGTGCAAAATATCCTAACTTTAAGAAAAAGCGTAATGGTGGTAGTGCTGAGTTCACAAAGTCCGCATTTAAGTGGAAAGACGGTCAAGTCTATTTAGCTAAATGTTCTGAACCGTTAGCTATTAGATGGAGTAGACAACTACCACCAGGTTGTGTACCTAGCACAATTACAGTCAAGCTGGACCAAGCGGGTAGGTGGTCTGTATCTTTGAGAGTCAATGATACCAGAAATTTGAGTCTCAAGTCAGTCACCAAACAATTAGGTATTGACTTAGGAATTACCAGTCTATTAACAACCAGTGATGGAGAAAAATTTGCTAATCCAAAGAATCATTACAAGTTACACAAAAAACTGAGGTTAGCCCAAAAATCACTTTCTCGTAAAACCAAAGGATCTAATAACTATCACAAAGCCAGGGTAAAAGTCGCGAGGATACACGCAAAAATCAAAGATTCAAGACTAGACTATACCAATAAGCTAACGACTCAACTGATTAGAGAAAATCAAACTATTGTAGTTGAAGATTTAGCGGTAAAAAATATGGTCAAGAATCACAAATTAGCAAGAGCAATTAGTGATGCCAACTGGGGAGAATTAGTCAGGCAATTAGAGTACAAAGCTGATTGGTATGGACGGGAATTAATCAAGATTGATAGATACTTTCCCAGTTCTAAACGTTGCTCTAATTGTGGTCATATAGTGGAAAAATTACCTCTAAGTGTAAGAGAGTGGGAATGCCCAGAGTGTAATAGTCGCCATGACCGCGACATCAACGCTTCGATAAATATTTTGGCTGCGGGACTCGCAGTGTCAGTCTGTGGAGCGACCGTAAGACCCGAAGAGACTAAATCCCGGAAGGCAGGTGCTAAGAAACAGAAAACCCCTAACAGTGATGTTAGGGAATCCCGCGCTGTCTCGTAAGAGCAGCGTCGGGAGGATGTCAAATGAGGTAAACTAACTTACCAACTGGAGAAAATCCTCTGGCAAGTTTGATTTTAGAGAATAAATTGCAACAGCTCAATAATCCGGGGTAAATCCGTAAATGGCAAGCCTAAAATGGCGTAAAATCGTTCCTAAACTGGTAGTCCGCCCCCATTTATTGAGTGGATACAATAAATTTATTGGTGGAGATTTGTGGTAATTGATTGTGTAGATGGTGGTTTGGTGTTTGGGAAAAAGGATGAGTTGGAATTGGTGAAAAGGTAATTTTATAAGAGTGCGAGCTTCTAGTTCTCCATTCAGCAATTAATAATTAATAATAATTTCTCGTTACAAGGTAAACAAAGTTGCTAATTTAAGCGATTATTTTCTAAGTATTAGTTTTATAAGGATTAAAAGAATGGTTGATTTTAAAAAGAAACTTGGAGTTAAATCTATACAAAAAAAGGTAAATCCAATTGAAATTTACGATCAGTTGGATAGAAAAAGTGAAACAGGTCCGCTTCGTCCAGTACAAATAGAAATATTAAAAGAGTGGTGGTTAAATCGAAAAGAAGACCAAGATTTGATTTTTAAGTTACACACCGGACAGGGAAAAACATTAATCGGTTTATTGATACTTCAATCAAGATTAAATCAAAAGAAAGGTCCGTGTTTATATGTCTGCCCTAATAAATATTTAGTAGAACAAACAGCTCAGGAAGCAGAGAAATTTGGTATTGGATATGTAACTATTGATGATTCTTTACCTGATGAATTTTTAAACTCAGAAAAAATCCTAATAACTCATGTTCAAAAAGTTTTTAATGGAAAATCAAAGTTTGGTGTAGGTGGTAAATTTCAGAAAGTCAATACAGTTATCTTGGATGACTCACACGCTTGTATAGACTCTATAAATGATTCATTTAAAATTAAAGTAAATAATGAACATCAGCTCTATAAAAAACTACTTCAACTATTTGAAGATGATTTGAGAGAGCAAGGTGAAGGTAGCTTAGAAGAGATAAAAAGTAAAAGCAAAGAATACCAAGATACTTTACTGCCAGTACCTTATTGGAGTTGGCAAGATAAAAAATCAGAGGTTATCAAAGCTCTATTAGAATCTGATAATGAAAATGAAGTAAAGTTTGCTTGGCCTCTAATTAAAGATAACTTGGAAAATTGTCAATGTTTCTTTAGTGGTAAAGAATTAGAAATTTCAACTATTCTCAGTCCCATTAGTAAATTTGGCACTTTTAGCAAGGCTGAACATAGAATTTTAATGTCAGCAACTACACAGAATGATTCTTTCTTTGTTAAAGGTTTTGGATTGAATATTGAAGCTGTTAAAAATCCACTTATTGACAAAAATGAAAAGTGGTCTGGTGAAAAAATGATTTTAATTCCTTGGCTAATCCATGAGGAGTTAAAAGAAACATATATTATCAATAAATTTGCAGCAAAAGATGTCAATCGTAGAGTCGGTTATGTTGTGATTACATCTAGTTTCAAGAAAGCAGAAACCTATGAAAATTTAGGTTCTACAGTTATCAAAAGTGATAATATTTTTAAAGAAATTGAGAAACTAAAATCGGGTGAATATCGCAATACAATTGTTTTTGCAAACAGATATGACGGAATAGACCTTCCAGATAATTCCTGTCGTGTTCTAATTATTGACTCAATGCCATATTCTTCTTCCTTAACTGAAAGATATGAAGAAAAATGTAGGTCAAATAGTGATTTTCTCAATATTAAAACTGCTCAAAAAATTGAACAGGGACTCGGAAGAAGCGTTAGAGGAGAGAGAGATTATAGTGTGATTATTATCAACGGAAATGATTTAGTAAAATTTCTTAAAAGCGGCGATTCAAATAAATTTTTCTCAGAGCAAACAAGGAAGCAAATAAATATAGGAATTGAAGTTTCTAATTTGGCGAAAGAGGAAGATACAAATGAAGGAACAGATTACACAAAAGTTCTTGATAATTTAATCGATCAATGTTTAAGCAGAGATGAAGGTTGGAAAGAGTTTTATAAAGAGAGAATGGAGGAGGAAAGTGATGAGGAAGAAAAAGTTAATAAAAATATATTAGAAATTTTAGAGTTAGAAAGAAAAGCAGAGGAGAGTTTTTATCAAAATGAACCTGAAAAGGCAGCAAATTATGTACAGAAAATAATTGACTCTTACTGTGCAAATGATGAAGCAGAAAAAGCTTGGTATCTACAAATTCTTGCTCGCTACAAATACAAGATGAGTAAAACAGAATCTAATTTAACTCAAAAGGGTGCTTTTAATAAGAATTGGGAGCTTCTAAAACCAAAAGAACGCATTAGTTATAAAAAGTTAAACTATATAAATGAAAATAGGCTGAAAAGAATTAATACTTGGGTATCTAAACACAAAAACTATGAAGAACTAATGCTGACTGTAGAAGATATCCTAGGAAATTTGAGTTTTGGTGAAGAAGCATCAAAGTTTGAGAAAGCGCTACAAGACTTAGGTAGTTCTATAGGTTTTTTGAGTCAAAGACCAGAGAAGGAATTTAACACAGGTCCGGATAATCTTTGGTGTATTTCTCAGAATGATTATTTTATCTTTGAGTGTAAAAGTAAAGTTGAAGAATCACGCAAAGAAATAACCAAAACCGAAACAGGTCAGATGAATAATCACTGTGGTTGGTTTGATAAAGAATACAATGCAGAACAAGTAAAAAGAATATTAATTATTCCAACAAAAGATGTTTCCCATCAAGGAAACTTTACTCATCATGTTGAGATTATGAGAAAAGGAAAACTCAAACTTTTGAGAGATAACGTAAAGTCTTTTTTTAAAGAGTTTAAAGATTATCAACTTGATGAAATTAGTGATTCTAAGATTCAAGAATGGATTCAAATTCATAAGCTAGATGTTGAACCTTTAAAAAGTGAGTATTCTGAGGACTATTATCAAAAATAATAAAAAACAGAAACAGCAAAGTTATGAAAAATGTGAGACATCATCGCCGGTAGGTATCAACTGTTTGTCATGCTTGGTATAAGTAACTATGCAAAATTAATTACACATTCTGGTAATCCTCTATTGCATCAGTACTTTCCTCAATTAGGAAATTTATTTTGCACGACTACTTACAATACTCAAATCTTGAGTAAAGTTTTAAGATGTAATTTAAATAGAATTGCTACATAACTCATCAATATTAATCTTATTAATCTCCCACATCTCCTCTTCTTCCCACATCCACCTACTATCAACTCGATAAACACTACCGTCAAAATCAAACACTGTCGCCGTTGCCAAAGTCTCAATCCAAACCGTAGCACCACAAGTGTGAGGTTTTTCCGGCCGATAAACAATTCGACAAGGACCATGAATCTCAATTTCGTGACCTGTAGCTAAATTCTTGCTGCCCCGTTTTGCAGAAACCACATCAAGATTGGTATTTTCCTCTCTTTGATTGATGCCAATATTAGGGCGATTAAAATGAATAGTATTCTTTCCGCAATGTTTACGAGAATGCCAACGGGGTTTTGGACCACGTTTTCTGCCAGAGATTCTAGGCATACCTTTATATAGAGGAATCACCCAAGTCCGACCATTAATTTTTCTAGCCCCTTGAATTCGACCTTCTTTGAGCAAAACTCGGACTCGTTGAGCAGAAATACTTAATAAACTTGCTGCTTCAGTAGTGCCAACAAACATATTTTCTTACTATTGCGTATATCAGAATAATACTTTAAACTACAAAAAAATACACTCCTATAGAACCCATTTGGTATCTATAAAAAAAATAGAGGAGCAGATAAAGAGACGGGGAGATGGAAGGTAAGCATTCAGCTATCAGCTTTTTAAAGAATCAAGCCAAAGACTAAGGTTAGCTGACAGAAATATTTTATTTCCTGTGGAATGCTGCGCAAACATAATTTCACTTCTTGATTAATAATTCCTTTTTCCAAGATAATTAGTTAATAACTCATAGCTGATAGCTGACGGCTGAATGCTTAAGATGGAAGAATGGGGTGTATTGATTTTCAATTATTGCTTCAATCCATATACGACTCGCCTCTAAAATTTTTACGTTGAACCTAAACGTCAGCTATCTTTACAATGGATAATTGATAATTGATAATTAATCGAATCTAGGTTTAAAGCCTCTCCTTTTAAGGAGAAAAAAGCGGTCGTTTGCGTTAACGAAGCTCCTCTGAAAGAGGCAGCATTCCGTAGGATGGGATGGTGAGATCTCCTCGCCATATCCAATGGACCAAGAGAAGAAATAATATTTCCTGATATTCAATTCCGTAATGGTTTTAACCAGAGGTAATTATCCATTATTCATTATCCATTATCCATTGATGAAAGTTCCATCTGAAACTTATCAGGTATTTTTTAGACGACAATTAATTAAGAAAATCACCTAAGAACAACAACTTAAATTTATTGCTTATAAATCTGTATCGGAGGTAGTTCAACAATGGATAATATATATAGATATAGTAAGTTAATTCAAAAACCATTGAAAGAATCTGTTAGCTATAAACCACTCAATCAAATATAATCACAATTTGTTTTTGATACAGAAAACCATAACTATCAAATTGTAAATATGGGTTAGCAAAATCAATTTCTAGTTTATGGATATATTCTATATTTAGATATCAAAGAAGAAAATTTTTGGATTCATCAGAATACAATTGAATAGCCCTACTTTTTATAATATATGTAATTAATATATATTGTTTATCTTGATTATTTATTGATTTATTGATTTTTCCTCCTTCTTTACCGTTACTATTACGGTCTAACTCGATCACCCTTGGTATTATATTAAAACCGCTTAGGTAGTGAAATCCGAATCAGATGTTTGGTGCAATCCCTGTTTAAAAAAAAGACTCAATAAATCACAATCATTAAATAGTATTGAGCAATAAGTTTAGGGGTAAATGGCCAGAATATTTCTCTGATTTTATATCTATCAAGAGATAACGAACCTGGATAACTACCTAAATGCTCAAGTAAAATTAATTCCCATAGATAAAATAGATAAAGATTATGAGTACAACCCTAGAAAAAGGTAAGATCAGTATCCATACTGAAAATATCTTCCCAATTATCAAAAAATCTCTCTATACTGACCATGAAATTTTCTTAAGAGAATTAGTTTCTAATGGTGTAGATGCTATTGCCAAACTTAACATGGTGGCTCGAACTGGAGAGTATAGTGGTGATGTTACTAATCCAGAAATAGAAATTAAAATAGACAAGGAAAATCAAACTCTCTCCATTACTGATAATGGAATAGGGATGACCGCCGATGAAATTAAAAAATATATTAATCAAGTTGCTTTCTCTAGTGCTGAAGAGTTCATAGAAAAATATAAAGGTGGCGATGAAGACGCAATTATTGGTCATTTTGGTTTAGGGTTTTACTCCTCCTTCATGGTTGCTAAAAAAGTAGAAATTGATACCCTTTCCTATCAAGAAGGTGCAGAAGCTGTTCATTGGAGTTGTGACGGTTCTCCAGAATTTGAATTGTCAGATTCTCCCCGCACAGAAAGAGGTACAACTATTACCTTAACCCTCCAAGATGAAGAACAAGAATATCTTGAAACTACTCGCATTAAACAGTTGATTAAAACCTACTGTGATTTTATGCCAGTGCCCATCAAATTTGAAGAGGAAGTAGTTAATAAACACAAAGCAATCTGGCGAGAATCTACTCAAAATGTTACTCAAGAAGACTACCTCGAACTATATCGTCATCTTTACCCTTTCCAGGAAGAGCCTCTATTATGGGTTCATCTCAATACTGACTATCCTTTTATTGTTAATGGAATTCTTTATTTTCCTAAATTAAAGCCAGATGTAGATGTTACCCAAGGTAATATTAAACTATTCTGTAATCAAGTATTTGTTACTGACCATTGTGAAGAAATTATTCCTAAATTTTTAATGCCTTTACGAGGAGTAATTGATAGTACAGATATTCCTCTCAACGTCTCTCGTAGTTCTCTGTTAAGTAATCGAACTGTCAGAAGAATAGCCGATTATATAGCGAAAAAAGTAGGCGATCGCCTGAAAGAAATTTATCGCGATGAAAAAGATAAATATATTAGTTGTTGGCAAGATGTAGGTACATTTGTTAAGTTTGGTGCCTTGAATGACGATAAGTTTAAAAAGCAAGTAGAAGACATCATAATTTTCCGCACTACAGCCAAACTTAACCCTACAGAAACAACTGAAACTGAAGCAAAACCAGCAGTAGAAGTACAAGCAGAAGGAGAAGATGTTTGGCAAGAAGTAACTCCAGAAAATTCTGATGCTAAAAACACTGATGAACAAGGTTTTTATTACACCACTCTCAAAGAGTATTTAGAACGTAATAAAGAACGCCATGAAAACCGTGTATATTACTGTACTGAACCTGCATCTCAAGCAACTTATGTAGAGCTGCACAAAAATCAAGGTTTAGAAGTTTTATTTCTCGACTCTTTCATCGATACCCACTTTATTAGTTTTCTAGAAAGAGAATATCAAGATGTTAAATTCTCTAGGGTAGATTCTGATTTAGATGAGACATTAATTGACAAAGAAAATCAATCAGAAATAGTCGATCCAGCTACCAATAAAACTCGCAGCGAACAAATTAAAGAATTATTTGAAAAAGCGCTGAATAAACCCAAGATAAATGTTAAAGCTCAAGCATTAAAATCAGAAGATAGCAAAACTACCCCACCAGCAATGGTATTGTTGCCAGAAGCTATGCGAAGATTGAGAGATATGACTGCTATGTTGCAGCAGGAAAAAGCAGAATTTCCAGAAGACCACGTTTTAGTGGTAAATACAGCTCACCCACTAATTCAGAATCTGGCTAATCTCAGTCAAGGTAGTATTATTCAGGGTAGTGGAGAATCTCCTTCGGCAGAATTGGCTAAACAAATCTGTCATCATGTTTATGATTTAGCTTTAATGGCACAAAAAGGTTTTGATGCTGAGGGTATGAAAGAATTTGTGGAAAGGTCTAATCAGGTCTTGACTCAGTTAACTGAAAAAGTAATTTGATCCAATTATATAAGTAGACTACAAAATTATTTTGGTGCGCGGGAGTAGGCAGTAGGAGAATACTTTGGCCACTGTAGTCTATCTATTTGAAAACCGCTATGTGACATACTCCCACGCTAACCCCAAAGGTATAGCGTGGGCTTCTCGCTTCATAGTCCTGCCATTGCATGGGACAAGCGCGTGCTTTAAGGACGGGATGCCCCGCCGCCCTTTTTGCAAATAAAAAAGCTGCTCACCTAGCCCCGCAATCAGATTTTACATTCCCAACGGATTACTAGGATTTCTGGGATATAACCCCTAATCTTATTTTATTTTCATGGTTCATCACTGGCGGTTGTTAACTCAAACCAACTTGAGTCTATCATAACATAAAATTTGTAAATTAATGGGACATCGAGTCCCATTAATTTACCGTCGATTCATCTCACACCAAATTTTCAATTATGGTGTGAGATGAATCGACGCTCTAGCTAAAATGGAGCTTTGAGGACTCCCGGTATAATCTCCAATTTACCGGGAGATGAATCGCGACCAAAATAAAAACAGATACTGACCAAGACTAGCAATAGTATAACTTAAAATCATACTCAGATAGAATTATCTGATAATAATGTGGATATCCTCACAATGAGGTGTCACTGCGGCCTTTGCAGATCGTAGAATAAATTGACGCTCGTTGGGGTACTGTGGGGGGCTGTTTTCAACCTATAGCGCTGTGCGCAGGCAACAGGCAACAGGCAACAGCTCCGGAAGGGGGAATAAATTGCTGATAATATAAGACTTTTAGCTATTTAGCCCCTCCTGCAATTTGTAAATATACCAGCACTCATTGCTATAGATAAGTGCTACTCAAGCAGTAAAGCTGAATCGTGAGGTTTGGGAATCTCCCGTTATAATCGCTCTTATTTAACGGGAGAGGATGTCAAAAGTTGAAGGAAGAAGGTTGATTAACTTTTTTATTTTTGAGATAATGGATAGGCTGTGGAAAAAATTTAGGTAGACAAATCATGGGTCGTAAATGTCAATTGACTGGAAAGAAAGCTAATAATGGCTATGCAGTTTCCCACTCCCATATCCGCACCCACAAGTTACAGCAAGCAAATCTCCAATGGAAGAGAGTTTGGTGGCCTCAAGGTAATCGTTGGGTCAAACTACGATTATCGACTAAAGCAATTAAAACTTTAGAAAACAAAGGTATACAAGCTATGGCTAAGGCCGCTGGCATTAACTTGAATAAGTGCTGATATATTTTTCTTTATACTCATCTCATCTAATTTAACCCTGTCCTATAGTTGATGAGGACAGGGCTATTTTTTTCTAAAAATGATAGGGATTAATACCAATTCCCAAAAATAATGCCATACTTCATTAAGACTTCAGTTATTCAGTAATAATAATGGTTTAGTAATTTTTGTAACGATTATCGGCATTAAGCCAAGATATATTATATTTTTGAACCTTACTCCCTACTCCCTACTCTCAAGAAGATGTAGCAAGAATGCGCAAGATTTAGTATCAGAGATTTTTTGTTTGTTAACTAAATATTAAAGAGCTATCGTCACCCAGGACTTCCAATTTTTGCCATGATATAATGTTTGGTTGAATACTTATAAAGAACTACGGAGGAGGACTGAGTTAGGAGGGAAAAAGAAGGAAGAGGAGAAGAAAGTTTTTTCTCACGTTTTTAAACGGACATGATATGAGACAAAAATCCTCTCAAGAGGACTAAGTGCATATTAGTCCATCAAAATTGACTTCAGCAATGTAGCCCTAAAATCATTTATGGAGAGTTTTCGGAAGTTTTTCTTTAGTTGATCGTTAATATTTGTTTGTACCTCACATACCACCGAATCTGCTGTAAATACTGAATATTGACTATTGAGCGGTGTTGGTAATTGGTAAGATGATTTGATCCGATGGGTGACACCCATCACTTAATATGGTAGAATATTTAGAGGTATCAGAAACAGATGGCTCTTAAGAGAGTGTTTGTCAACTAAAGATTAAGATGGCCAGAGTGCTTAATATTCGGTGGGTTACGGCGGAAAGTTAAATTTTGTTACGATTCATAGTTATTGTCGCCTAACCCACCCTACTAGACTGACACAGCTAAAATAGTGTATTAGAAAAATGCTCTAATCTTTACGGTTAATGTATTTGAATAAAAATCTATTGCACCATTTTAGGCGTGTCACGCCACTACGCCTGGATTTAATATTCCTTTTACAAACAGTCTCTAAGGTTTCATCTGTTGATTTACCAATGCTCTATTGAACTACTAAATACCAACTACTGACTACATACTAACTACTGACTACTGACTAATTATCCGGATACTATATAAATCCTGATTTTTCGTATCACATTTTATACTGCATTAGTACATTACGAAAAAAAAATGTGGCCCAATTGCGAAAATATTAGGTACATATTGATATAGCAAAAGTTATAAAAAAAAGTTAATTATTATGACTAACTTTACTATCGCAATTCCTACTTATAATGGAGCTGAACGATTACCATTAGTTCTAGACAAATTACTTGCTCAAATCGGAGTAGAAGGACTATCTTGGGAAATTATAGTTGTAGATAATAACAGCACAGATAATACAAAAAAAATCATTAGTAGATATCAAGAAAACTGGTCGGATAAAATTCCATTAAAATACTGTTATGAAGCACAACAAGGTGCAGGATTTGCTAGAAAAAAAGCAGTAGAAATAGCAAGTTCTCCGTTAATTGGTTTCTTAGATGATGATAATATCCCAGCAGAAAATTGGGTAGCAGCAGCTTATGAATTTGCTCAAAAATATCCAAAAGCAGGAGCTTATGCTAGTCAAATTCATGGAGATTTTTCTGGAGAACTACCACCTGATTTTGACCGAATTAAATCATTTTTTGCCATCACAGAAAGAGGAGAGCAACCATTATTATATCAGCCTGCAATTAAGGTAATACCTCCTTCCGCTGGATTAGTAGTTCGTCGGGAAGCATGGTTAGAAAGTGTTCCAGAGCAATGTATATTAGGTGGTAGAGTACCGGGTTCAATGTTAACAGGTGAAGATACAGAAACTATTAGTTATATTCAAAAAGCAGGCTGGGAAATTTGGTATAACCCAGCAATGGAAGTAATTCACAAAATTCCTCAACATCGAACACAAAAAGATTATCTAATTAAATTTTTCCGTGGTATTGGTTTGAGTCGTTATGTTACTCGAATGTTAGGAGTTAAACCATGGTTAAAACCATTGGCTTTTTTCGCTTATACGGCAAATGATAGTCGGAAAATTATCCGTCATTTACTAAAATATGGTTTGAAGTTACGAACAGATGTAGTGGCAGCTTGTGAGTTTGAACTATATATTAATAGTTTGAAAAGTCCTTTTTACTTGTGGAAGAATGGCTATTTGAATACAGTTGAACCAAACGATACTTCAGTAGTAAAATCTCAACCAGGTTTGAGTGGCATTGATTGTCGGGAATTTTAATGAAAATTATTGCTTGGCCAGCATTTAAAACTAGGTATAAAAACCCCTATAACTGGCTATTATATTCTCAGGTAGTGCAACAAGGGCTAACAGTTACGGAATTTTCTTTTGGCAAACTGCTACGCCAATACTATGATATTTTTCACCTTCACTGGCCGACAGAAACTATTGTCCGTCATCCAAACCTAATTATAGCAGGTTTGCGGGCTGTAACTATGCTTCTTGCTATAGACTGGGTTAGGGTTAGAGGAACAAAAGTGATTTGGACAATTCACGACCAATATCCCCACAACCTCTTACATCCTAAGTTGGCACACTGGTTTCAGTCAGAGCTGATCAAGCGAGTAGATGGATGTATTAGTCATTGCCAAGTAAGTAAAGAGTTAGCAGATGCAACTTTTCCTAGATTGAGCGATCGCCCCCACGCAGTTATTCCTCATGGCCATTATCGAGAGGTCTACCCCAATAATATAAATTGTGAGGTAGCTAAAACAAATTTAGATGTTCCTTTTGACTCCCATGTACTTTTATTTCTCGGTTATATCGACTACTACAAAAATGTACCTCATCTAGTCCGAGTTTTTCGAGAATTAGCTCCTGCTAATTGGATATTATTAGTGGCAGGTAAACTAGAAGTTCCAGAAATTGGTACTCAGATATCTCAAGTTGCAGAAAATGATTCTAGGGTCAAATTAAAGTTTGAGTTTGTACCGGATGAGAAGTTACAAGAATATTTCCAGACTGCAGATTTAGTAATATTACCGTTTCAAGAGATTTTAAATTCAGGGAGTGCATTGTTAGCTCTTTCTTTTGATTGTCCTATATTAGTACCTAATAAGGGAGCAATGGCAGAGTTGCAGGAACAGGTGGGGCAAGATTGGGTAAAGCTGTATCCAGGAGACCTAACAAAAGAGATTTTAGAATCTGGGTTAGAGTGGGCAGTCAAAGAAGGGCGATCGCCACAAGCTAATTTAGAACAGTTAGGATGGCAAAATTTAAGTCAGCAGACTATAGAGTTTTATCAAAAATTATCAAAGGATGATCGGAAACGAGAGTAATCTGGTTGATCGTCCCCGGTCTAAATTTTCCAAGAGTTATCCCCCTAGTGCAGGATGCCGGAAATAACTAACCAGTTAAAAAAGGTTCAAAAGCTTGTACAATAACCTCTCTTCCCTTCTGCCTTCTGCTATCCTACTAGATAACTAAAGCTATCCTACTTTTTGCCCTAGTTTGGAGTGAAAAAAAGTGCAATTCAATACAGAGTTTTATCTAAAGATATTAAAATTATAGAAAAGTGCAGTTATTAATTGATTTTAAGTCATTCAGAAAATCATTAAATCAAATTATTAGAAATTTTTATTTTAAATGGTTGAAAAATATTTGTACTGAAAAAAAATACGGCAAGATTAATATATGAAAATTGCTTATGTTACTACTTATGATGCAAAAAATCCTGCTAGTTGGTCTAAACATAAACGTGGGAATTATGGCTCCAATAGCTACATAGCAAAAACCTTAGAAAATCAAGGAATAACTTTAGATTATGTAGGTCCACTTGAAAAAAAGTATGGTTGGTTAACTAAAAGTAAATGGCTGTTCTATCGTCACTTTTTTAAGAAAGATTATTATAGTTGGGCTAGCTTGATGGTATGTAAAGAATATGCCCGTCAAATATCTCAAAAATTGTCTAAGTTAAATTCAGATATCGTCTTAGCAGTGGAAGGAGCAAATCCTATTGCTTATTTAGAATGTAAGCAACCAATAGTTCTTTGGGTAGATACTGTAGTTGCAGAATTAATTGATTTTTATCCTTATTTAAAAAATATTCCTCAAGAAACTAGAAGAAATATTTATAATTATGAAAAAGCAGCAATTGATCAATGTAAACTTTTGATATTTACTTCAGATTGGGCTGCTGAAAATGCTATTAAACATTACCAAGTTAATGAATCGAAAATTTATGTAATTCCCAGGGGCGCTAATATTGAACTTAAGCCAGGAAGAACTTTTGAAGAGGTAGAAAATATTGTTAAATCAAGAAAAGAAAAACCTTGTAAATTAATCTTTTCTGGCATAGATTGGGATAGAAAAGGTGGAGATATTGCTGTTGGAGTTGTTAAACAGTTAAATGAAATGGGTTTTAATGCTGAATTGACAATTATTGGCTGTCAACCTCAGATTAAGCCTTTGCCAGATTTTATTAAGATAGTGGGATATATTGATAAATCAAAACCAGAAGGAGAGTCAAAAATGAGGCAATTAGTAGCTGATTCTCATTTGATGATTTTGCCAACTAGAGAAGATTGTGCTCCTAATGTTTTGATAGAAGCTAATGCTTTTGGAGTGCCTTGTTTGACTACAAATCTTGCAGGTATTCCAACTGTAATTAAAGAAGATATTAATGGTAAAACTTTTGCTTTTGATGCAGAAATTAAAGAATATTGTGATTATATAATTTCCCGAATGAGTGATTATCCTAGATATCAAAAATTAGCAATGTCATCATTTAATGAATATCAACAACGATTAAATTGGGATGTGGTAGGAAAAACTGCTAAACAGTTATTTATGGATTTACTTTGAAATAGCAGTCAGCGGTCAGCGGTCAGCTATCAGCTTCTAGTTGCGTGAATAGACATCTCCATTGAAGAAGGAGACAGGAGACAGGAGACAGGAGACAGGAGGGAAATTACATGGGGATAGTCAACGAAGGGCCGCTCCGCGTCTACGCTCCCCCAAGTAATTTTGAACACCCCCGTTGACGGTGGGGTATTAAACCCACAAAGAAAATGATAATAAAAAATAAAGTCAATTATTGCACATAAATTATCAATTCTTTCCCCCTACTTTCTACTCTCTAACAAAAACGAATTTTGTACCTCACTAATATGAGAATTGCTATAATATTGAAATGCACAATAAATTAAAATTACCTTTATTTCTTTTTGGTTGTCCCCGTTCTGGTACGACATATTTACAAAGTTTATTGACAGCACATCCAGAGATTATCTCTTTACCAGAAACAAAATTTTTTCATTATTTACTACCAAATAATGAACCTAAAAGACGAATACTTGGTATGGCTTCGCGACGATTACGACCTAAGTTAGAGACTTTGTTTAAAAATGAAATGAACCGCCCAGATTTACTGAAATATTTACCTAAAAATACTTTATTTATTAGGCAATATACTCGCAGATTTCTGAAAATTATGAATCTGCTAGCTGAGGAACAAGGTAAAAGTATTTGGTTAGAAAAAACTCCCGAACATATACGATATATTGACTACATAGAAAAGAATGTTCCTATAGCTAAATTTATTCATATTCAAAGAAATGGAATAGATGTAGTTGCTTCACTTTATGAAGTGTCGAATAAATATCCGAAATTTTGGTATGGTGGGTTTGATATAGACCATTGTATCGATCGATGGATTGAGGCTGTAAATATTACTTCTCAGCATTTACATAAAAATAATCATATTCTGGTGAAGTATGAAAAATTGGTAGATGATACACCTACTATTTTAAAGGAATTATGCAAATTTATAGGTATAGAATTTGATAATAAAATGCTCGAAGATTATCAAGAGACTGCTAAATCTTTGGTGAGAAAACAGTCAGGGAGAGTTGTTAGTCAGGGTGCAGTAAATACTAGATTACAAAAGTTTTATCAGGTATTTGATCAGTCTCAGCAGGAATATATATTAAGTAGATTTACAGAAGTAGGCCAGGAGCAGAACTAGCCGGCGTTGCTGAAGCACGTGTATGGTATTAATTTTAATTCTTTAGGAGTCAGGAGTCAACCCACCCCTCGCCCCTCCCCCTCCCAGGAGGGGAACTCAGGAGTCAGGAAGGAAGAAAGAATAAGAAACCCCGAGTAAAAGGAGAAAGTTTTTTGCTCGCCCTCTTATCCGGACAAGATATCATACCTCAAATCAGCAACGCCAACTAGCCTAAAGTTTTTTTGAAAACAGAAATCAAAAAGTCCTGTGTTAGATTAATTCGCGATCGCACAGTTATAATGAGTAAAAATAACCATTTGTTTACACGCAATAGTTTTAGCTATGTTTATTGGTACCACTGAAGCAGCAACACTTTTAAGCATTACTACTCAGAGAATTCGGGTATTGCTTAAGCAAGGCAGAATTCAAGGAGCAAAAAAAATTAACGGCAAAACTTGGGTAATACCTCTATATCAAGGAATGCCACGAATATCTAAAGGAAAAAGAGGACCAAAACCTAAGTGGAAACATACTCGCCACTGTGCAAGAAATACAGTACATATCAACCGCCAAAACTTGGGGATAAATCAGAAAAATAAGAATACTGATTTGACCGAAAAATTGGATCTCAAGCCTCGCCCTTCTAGGGCGACTTTTTAGTTGTTAAGTGTTTCAATGAATATGTTACAATACTGTTAGTTTAAATATCGAATTATGAAAGCTAGATTTAAGTATCGCATATATCCAACACCGGGACAAAAGCATCAATTAGCAAAGCTATTTGGTTGCGTTTGCTGGCGCAACACTCCGTGAACGTGTTGTTTGGAATGATAGCCTAGCTTGTTGTCAAGAAAAATACGAATCAGGAGGTAAGAAACCCACTAACTCACAACTGCAAAAACAGTTTATTACTCAAGCAAAAAACACTGAAGATAGAGAGTGGCTTAAAGAAGTTTCTAATATACCATTGCAGCAATCTTTGAATGATTTAAACCAAGCTTACCAAAACTTTTTTAAATCGACTAAAGGCCAGAGAAAAGGTAAACCTGTAAAACCTCCTAAATTTAAAAGTAGAAAGTCAAAGCAAACTGCTAGATTTACAAGAGGAGGTTTTAAAGTTGGTCAGCATAAAGTATATTTAGCTAAGATTGGAAAACTCAAGATAGTTTGGTCTAGAGAGTTACCTGCTCCTCCATCATCAGTAACTATTATTAAAGACTCAGCTAATAGATATTTCTTAAGTTTTGTAGTAGAAACTTGTGCCAAAATATTGCCTCAGATTGATAATTCAGTGGGGATAGACTTAGGCATCAAAACCTTTGCTACATTTAGCGATGGTACAAAGGTTGATGCTCCTAAACCATTGAAAAAGCGGATTAAAAAGTATCGAAAGTTAAGTAAATCATTATCCAAGAAAACTTTAAAGTCTAAACGATATGGAAAAGCTAGATTGAGAGTAGCTAAATTTTCCTACGGAATGCTACGCAAACATGCCAAACTCAAAGACACTAGGACAGATTTTCTGCATAAATTATCCACTGAAATAATTCGTGAAAACCAAACAATTGTTTTAGAGGATTTGAATGTATCTGGTATGGTGAAAAACCGTAAATTATCCAGAGCAATATCAGATTTAGGTTGGCGGACATTCCGAACACTTCTAGAAGGTAAAGCAGAAAAATACGGTCGGGATTTGAGAGTAATTAATCGTTGGGAGCCAACCAGCCAAAAATGCAGTTGTTGTGGTTTTCGTGGAGGCAAATTAGACCTTCAAGTGCGAGAGTGGGAATGCCTTAACTGTGGTGCAAAACACGATAGAGACAAGAATGCAGCAATAAATATATTAGTCGCGGGCGGGCAGTCCGAGACAAAAAACGGACGTGGAGGCAAGCGTAAGACTACTGCCAAAGTAGCAGCAGCCTGTGTTAGCGGAGCTTTGCGCCAGCAAAACGTCAACCCACCGAGGAGCTACGGCTTGGTAGGAATCCCCGCGCCTTTAGGCCGGGGAGGATGTCAAGTAGACAGTAATTGGGTTTGGGAACACAGTCCGCCGAACCTAGGAGCGCCGGGTGTGAGGCAGAAGGTTAAAAAAAATATAGTTTCGTTGATAAGTTGATAGATTAACCTTTCATTTAGGGAATAATATTTAGGTTAGGTTAGGCACTTTAGTATGCTTGACCAATATTTGTGCTATCCAAAATTCGGTTATGGGGTGCTGTTCGAGTTGTGCTGTGCTAAAAGTAGAGGTAGGGACTAAATTTAAGTCACTATAAATTATCTATATAAATTTACGGTTTGCCAACCAAACCATTTGCAATTAGGGGCAGGAAGGCTATTATGTCAAAGAAAAAGAATAAGTTTCTCAAAAATATATTTTATATTTTCCGTAATATCCGGAGTTGGTATCGAGTCATGGAGAGAAAGTTGAGGCGATCGCTCTGGAATGTAATAAATAATCGAAGCAGGTACTCAGGGGCAGGTTTTGTTTTGCCCACTGTGACTATGGTTTTGTTGGTAGTAGTTTTGCTGAGTATTGCTATTTTGCTCAGGTCTTTTGACAGGGCTGAAATGGCAAGGAATGTTAAGGTAAATCAGCAAGTGTTGAGTGCTGCTGCTCCTGCTTTGGAAAGGGCAAGTGCAAAAATTGATTATTTGTTAAGAGAAGACCAAACTCTGCCCCCTGGGACTCCAGCAGAAGATTTCATTTACAGAACTCTGGAAGAACGACTGAATGAGTATACTTTTGGACGTGAGGAACCACTTAAGGTCAGGTATGACTTGGATGGTAATGGGAGTATTGAAGAATTTGGCGCTTCAGGTGTGGACAATATTAGTGCTGATGGTGAGATACAAGACAACGAACAAATAACTACCGCCTGGAGATATCCGGTAGATACGGACAATAATGGTCTATTTGATAGCTACACTATCTATGGGATTTTTCTCCGTACTCCCCCAGCTGATAGAGAATACCAACCTCTAGAGGCAAGAACAGCGCCCCAACCTGTAGTTGAAAGTCTGACCAGTACAGAACCGTTGTGTGAAGCGATAAACACCAGCTCTAATTTGGTAACTAGTGTAGGTTGGTATAAGTCAGGAGCCCAACTTAAGAAAAGTATTTTTGTTTATACCGTTAATGTACCTATTACTAGCGAACCAGAAGACCAAGAAAATTTTGAAAGATATAAAGGTACACCTGCCCTGTCTGCATTAGAATATCAACGAGATTATAGCCAGAATTCCCTCGCAAACAATGCGGTTTTCTATGAAAATGACATGGAAGCTGCACCAGGTTTTGAGTTGAATCTCAATGGACGGATAGTGGTAAACGGTAATATGATGGTTACTTCCTTTAATACTCCAATGAAATTTTATCAGGTTAGTGGTAGGAGTTCCTGTTTTTATGAAGCTGAGAATAGCAAAATTTTGGTGGGTGGTGAGCTAATCCACGGTCGTAGTCGTAGAAACACTGTGGGATTAGAAGCTGAGGTACATTTATTTAAGGGGAAAGATGCAAATCCAGCGATAGAGAAAATAGATGGAGATGCTGAATCAGTAAGTGATGAGTCTTTAGATGTAGTTTTCAATGATAATGCTTATGCTCAACGCATAAATCAAATGGTGATCGATCAAATAGCTTCAGGAGATTATGAAGATAGAGATCCACAGAAAGTGATCAAGATAATTAATGACAGGATAGATGAAGGAGAAACTGAAGAAAAAGCTCGTCAGGAGGCATTGGAAAATTATTTTAAAGACCGTACTAGAAAAGTTCCATTTGCAGAAGTGGGACTTAATGGAGATGCACTAGATGGTTATACAGGGATTGAAGATAGTGGAAATTCTCTGAGACCACAAGATGATTGGATGTTACCTACTGAAGGAAATGCTCAAATAGCTACAATAGACACAACAACGGGTTTATCTTTAAATGAAAATCAGCCTGCTGCTACAAGACCATCAGATTTAGGGGAGTTGGGTATAGAAGAACTGTTGGGCGATCGTATCAAGGTGGGAAATAATTTGCCTGCTTTGAGATATGACGAAGAATTAGAAGAATTATTAGAAGAATTAGATGATGAGGATGAAATACCATTTTTAAAGGGTGATGCAAAGCAGTATCTAACTGAAGGTGGTATTCCTTGGACTAATGCAGAAGAAGATGACTGTGAGAATAGTGAAGAAGCAGGCAATGAATGTCGTTGGCGCGAAACTCAAATAACTGCTTTTGCTGATGTGGGTAATGTGGATAGAAATAGTTTCTGGGAATTGGCAGCAGCACGAAAACCACAGAGTGCTACTGAGGGATATGGTGGTTTAAGGGTAATTACAGGTGCAGGAGTTTATGAGCGGGAAAATTCGTTTTTACCACCACCTGGTATCTACGATGATCCAGCAACTACTGAGACAGAAGAATTTCCGATGGTATGGTCTGATATGATGCCAATGTCACCAATACCAGGTTCAACACTGATAGAAGAAATCGATGATTGGAATAGTTTATTTAAAGACCCTGACTCACCACTGATAGATACTATAGACCCCTACACAGAACAGTATGCGAAGGGCGACCTGCGAATGCGAGCAACAGCAGTTTATCACTATGCTCAGAGTGGAATTGATGAAGATGCAACAGGTGACGATTTGGATCAAGAACCGATCGCTTGTGTTAGTAGCTACTACGATCCTAGTGATGAAAGATCTAGCAAAAATAGAGCTACCTACGCAGGAAAGAATTTGGCAGGTCTCAAAGACTACTATGGGGATGATATTCCATCACATGAATTCGGAAAATCAAATAACGGTATAGTTTATGGTGAGCTAAAAGAAGTTATTAGGGCGGCTGGCATTACAGTAACACTTGATCCTGCAACTAAACTGCTTTCTGGTACGCCTGCTAATTTGGTAGATCAGGCAAATCTGGTTTTCCCTGATGGTCGGTTTGCCAACAAACCTTTACGGGATGCACTGATAAAAGATAGTAATAATAATTCACTAAGCATCGCAGACCAAGCTGCTATAGATTCTACTCAATGTGCTTTAGAAATTTTAGATGGAACTTTGACTCCTAATAATTCAATCATTCCTCATGGCGCTATTAAAGAAGTAGCATTTTTGAATCCACGGGAAATTAAAGCGATAGATGAGGACGATCAAGAGACCCCTAATGATGAAACTTTCACCTTGAGTAGTACTCTAGCAACACCAGCTAATCTGACAGGAAAATATCAGTTACCCCTAGAGGAAAGACAACCTCTAGAAATTCGGGCAACTCAAATAGATATGAATGTTCTGCGGATGAAAGACATTGATAACACAGAAGTAGGGGGAGATATTCCAGCATTAAACCCAGAATATTTACTGCCATATAGTGGTCTGGTTTATGCTAGTCGAGATGATGCGCTGCCAGATAGGAGTGATCGGACTCCAGATGGTACCAATGGCATTGATGAGGAAAGTAGTAAATTATTGAGTCCCACAGATTATAAGTTAGACCCTACTCGTCGCCCCAATGGAATTATGTTGGTCAATGGTGAAGAGTTAAATCGGGGTGGTAACAACAGCGTTAGTACAGTTGAAGATGTGGTGAAAGAAAAAGGATTGATCTTGGTAAGTAATGTACCTACTTATATCAAGGGTGATTTTAACCTCCACGACCACTATGAGTTTGAGGGGGGCGGTATTGATTGGGATTTTAATGCTTATTACAATCCAAACAAGGTTCCAAGTCCAGAATTTGCTTGTCGTGGTGGAGACCCTAGGATACCTGGTAACTGTGGTGGAGCTGGTGGTGGAGATAAGTGGCGTCCGGTGGAGATTATGTCGGATTCTTTGACTATACTTTCTGATGGTTTTCGTTTTGGTTTCCGCAATGAGGGAGATTTTGACTTGAGAAATAATGCGGGTAATGTGGTTATTGGTGGTTATGACTTAGATGGGAATGGAAGTACTACTAATACAGTTGCTTCTAATACAGGACTTATAGAGAGTACCTATAACATTGACCTTGATGGCAATGGAAAAATAAATGATAACACGGATACTGTTGACGAAGTAGAGATAACAACAAAGGCAGCTCGTTTAATTAATGGTTTCTATGCTAACGACTTTGCTGTTAATGGTCTGAGTAGTGAGGCTGAATTTACTATAGAGGAAATAGATGACACAGACACTCAAAATTATACAGATGCAGAATACAGGGTAAACACAGGAGCTGCTCCTGTTAATAGTTCCTACTTTAATAATTTTATTACTCCTGTTCAGCGACGGGCTAATTTCAATGAGTATTTAATGGAAATTTGTTTGAAGTTGCCAGTTTCAGCTTGTCAACCGGGAGATTGGGTGGTTATTGATGATAGTGATGAGCAAAAGAAAGCTTCAGAGATAATTGGAAAAATCGAAGCTCCTATGAAATATACTGATTCTGTTGCTGGTTCAGGTACAACAGCTTTAGCTCCAAGACCAGAATATCAACGTTTCCCACGTCGTATAGCTTTTGAACGTGATACTGCCAACAATAATGTAATAAAGCTAGAAAATGATTTACCAATTCCTTTGGGTATAGAAAGTGATACGGAGATCAAAAGATATCCTGATGGGGGAGGAGATTTTCCTAGAACACAAGACAACGCTTTATGGTTTAAGACAGGAGACGACAATTGGAACAACAATCAACCTTTATTTTACAAAAACGAAGATAAACTAAATGGAACAATCCTCCAACCACAATTAGTACCAGCATTGCAGATTCATGCGACAACAGCAAATCCAGGAGGTGACTTTCCAGAAGGTGACGAAGTAGAAGATCAAACCAGATGGCAAATGCCAGCTACAGCAGATCCAGATTCAGATACACCAAATACCACTAAAGTAAACGTAATGATGGCAACAGGTGACACACCTCCCAGGGTGATAGAAGCTGGTTTTGGTGAAACCAATGGAGGTTTACCAAACTTGCCGAGATTTATCGAAAACTGGCAAGGTCAAACTTCCGAAATTTCTGGGGCATTTGTGCAACTCAGACGGAGTGCTTATTCTACAGGTCCTTATCAACATATCCTACAAAATGAACCTGCTGAAATTTTTGGTAATGATTACGGTAGGTACAACGCTGGAGAAACAGAAGGTACAGCACCCGCTTCAACTCCACCTACAAGACAGTGGAGCTATGATGTAGGTTTCTTATCTCAATCTCCTGACCTGTTTGCTTCCAAATTAAGCACTCTAGACCCTGACAAAACAAAGCAATATTATCGAGAAGTTGGTTTAGATGACCCATGGATACAAACATTGTTATGTTCTAAGACAGAAGATAATAATAATGCTGTTGATGAAGAAATTCGTCCGACAACAGACTTTTGTAGTAGTAAAACTGGAGGTTAATCATGATTAAGTATATAAAAATGCCAAAACCCCACTCATCAGAATCTGGCTATACCATCATGGAAAGTTTGGTAGCGATGATTGTGGTCGCTACACTGATGAGTGCAATCGCCCCTGTGATTGCTATATCAGTAGGAACTCGCGTTCAGGCGCGACGAATAGAACTGGCAGCTCAGGCGGCTAGAAGTTATATAGATGGTGTGCGAGCGGGTAGTATTCCTGCTCCAGAAATGGCTGCTGTCCTGCCATCTTCTATTGCTGATGATATAGGCGGTCCAGCCACTTTGGTATGTCCAAATCCACCAGATCAAAATGCATATTGTACCACAACTGTAAATGCTGGTGGTGCTGATGCTGCCCTATATTGTGTTGATGGAGGAGATGGAGGCGACTGTACTGGATTAACGGATATGGTTGTGTATGCTCTAGGATTTAATAATACCGGAAATGCTGATAATGGCTACGAATTATTTGTACGAGTTTACAGAGGTAGTGGTGTAGAAGGGGCAAAATTGTCAAGGCAGTTAATATCGACTTCTGTGAGTAATACGGGATTAGCAACCAGAAGTGGTAATAGAGAAAAACCCTTGTTTACAACTAGGACAGAAATTGCTCCAAGTGGTGATAACTTATTCCAAAAGTATCGCGATCGCTTAAATTAAAAACTGAAATATATCTAATAGACATCTCCAATAATAAAAAATCAAATCAATTATGGCACATAAATTATCAATTATATCATGTCCGGATAATTAGTGATCAAAAAACTTTCTCCTTCTTCATTCTTTCTACCCTCCTGTCTCCTGTCTCCTGTCTCCTGACTCCTTCGTCGTTTATTTATAACTGTTCAACCGGACATGATATTATTTCCCCTCTCAGGAGGGGCGAAGGGTGGTTTCCCTACTGCCTACAGCAAAGCTGCCTACTGCCTCATTTGGTGGAGATGTCTAATATCAAATCCGTTTAATATCAAATCCGGTTAAACAGCCATAGAATGGTTAAGTTAGGAGGAGTCATATCATGTCCGTTTATATCGTTTGTGTAAACCCAAGGGTGAATATCTACAGGAAATGATGGTTTTTTCTTGCGAGGGTAGCCTTCTTCCCTCTTCCCTCTTTCTTCTTCCTTCTTCCTTCTTCCTTCTTCCTTACCTTTGCTATACAAGACCGATGCTACCGGACATGATATCAGGAGACAGCTATACTGGAGTCAGGAAGAGAAAGAATTACAAAGATGAGGGTAGTTATGACGATTGAAGATTTTTTTTATGTCCAATTAAACGGATTTGATATAACCCCTCCCAGGAGGGGAGACAGGAGATAGGAGACAGGAGGAAAATTACATGGGGATAGTCTTCGACAAGCCGCTCCGCGTCTACGCTCCCCCAAGTAATGCGTGAACACCCCCGTTGACGGTGGGGTATTAAACCCACAAAGAAAATGATAAATACTAAGATGAAATAATATGAAAACTTTACTCGACTCGCTCCTAAAAATACAATACCAGCAAAGGCGATCGCCTTTATCTAAATCTACTGGTGGCTTTACAATGATAGAACTCCTGGTAGGAACAATTATTGCTTTTTTAATCACTATTCCTCTATTGAGTTTTGTTGTAGATATACTTAACCGAGATGTGAAGGAACAAGCAAAGGCAAGTACTGAGCAGGAGATTCAAGCAGCTATAGACTATATTGCTCAAGAGATGAGTCAGGCAGTTTACATCTATACTCCAGATCAGGTTGAGGATATATCTAATGCTGCAACTCCAGCAATACCTACAGATGATGGTACTCCAAAACTTGTATTCTGGAAACGTAAGTATATGGAAGATGCAGTTCCTCTGAATAATGATGATTCAGTTGATTGTGATGCTAATCCCAATCAATGTAATGATACCTTTGTGTTTTCCTTAGTCGCTTATTATCAAATAGATGAGTTTAATTCTGTTTGGTGTGAACAAGATCCTTGCCCATCATCGCGCATAGCAAGAGTAGAAATAAGTAATAACCCCAAATATTTAGGTGGTAATTATGTTGGGGAAGAAGCACCCGATAATGGTTTTTATGAGCAGAATTTAGGAGAGATACAAAATCCAGAAAACTTAATCAAGGGTGATGGAGATTTTCCCGCAAGAAATGTATTAGTAAATCATATAGAAAAATTTGATGTTGAAGCTTCTAGTAATAAACTGGCTAAGGTAACTATTTTAGGTAACAGCAAAAGTCGTATACCAGGCCAATTTCAAGATAGTGATTGTGAAACCGATCTAACGTCACCCTATTGCCCAACTGTAACTGCTCAAGTGGGAAGCATTAGTAATCTAGGTTTTGAAGAAGAAGATGAAGAAGAATAATAGAGAAAACCTAAAAATAAAGAGTGAGGGTTAGCCATTGGTTGAAACCAATGGTCGTCGAACGCGACGGGTTTTAACCCGTCCCAAGCATCCGCTTAGAATCCGCGTCTTTTTAAAGTGCGGAGAAGTCAATTAGTATAATTCAATCGAGTCTAATAAAAAATATTAAAGTAAGATGAAAATAACAATATTGTCAAAGCTTTTACAGCATATTTCTCCAAGAATATCTAAGCACAATAATCAGGTTGATGCTGGTTTTAGTCTGATAGAGCTAGTAGTAGTAGTCTTGATTATAGGAATATTATCAGCGATCGCTGCTCCTGCTTGGGATGCTTTTGTCACCAGACAGCGTACTCGTACAGTAAATAGTTTAGTATTACAAGCTTTACAGAAAGCACAAAGTCAAGCTAAGTTGAAAAAGAAAGATGTAAATGTTGAGTTTAATATTACTGTGAACCTACCAACAGTAACTTCTGGAGGTATTGAGCAGAAATTAAATGCTAATGGTGAAATTAAGGCAGGAATGGTTAAATTATTTGTACAAGAATGTGAGACCAAAGACGCTGATGGTAAATGTACCTCTTATCAAGAGGATGCAGATTTTCAAATTCAATTTAACTATCTAGGTGCAGTGGAAATAGATGATCCAGTCCAAGAACTACCTTTTGCTGTTAGTGTTTCTACACCAGATGGTAGACTCAAACGATGTACAATTGTGGAAACCCTCTTAGGTGGAATGAGAACAGCAGAAGGAGAATTTGATGAATCAACAGGAACAGGATGCCCATAATGTGACATACTCCCACACTAAGCTGACGCTATAGTGTGGGCTTCTCGTTTCCCTGCCCTGCTATTGCATCGGGCTACGAGCTTTCAAGACGGAATGCCCTACCGCCCTATTTTTTATATTTATCGCCGCATTTACATCCCGATCTATTACGATGCCGCAATGCGGGCAAGAATGAATTCTTTGGGATAATTCTTTAGGGACTTTTTCACCACAATTTGAGCAATCTTGGCTAGTATTTTTAGGGTTCACAGCTATAGTTTTCTGCCCAGCATTTCCGGCTTTGACATTTAAAATAGTTAGAAATTGTCCCCATGCAGCATCATTAATTGATTTACTCAATCTGGTTTTCGCCAGCCCTTTGATTTTTAAGTTTTCGTAAGCAATAACATTCGCTTTTGATAGTAATTCATTGGCTGTTTTAAAATGAAAATCTTTACGCTTGTCGGCTACCTTTTTATGTTGTTTGGCTAATGCTTTGACTGCTTTCAACCATCTTTTACTACCTTTTTTCTTCTTAGATAAACGTTTTTGTAGAGTCTTTAATCGCTGCTGAGATTTTCGATAGTATTGAGGAATTGGAACTGATTCTCCTGAGCTTGTCGTCAAGAATTCCTTCAGTCCCATATCTATTCCCAGAGTATTTTCTGATGTAGGTTTGACTTGAGAATTTAATGAGGGAACCGATTTATCCTCCATGGATAAAGTTACATAATACCCATCCACTTTACGGCTAATTGTGACTGTTTTAATTTGAAAACCCTCTGGCAAAGGCCGATGTTGAATTAACTTTACATTACCAATTTTGGGGAGATTAATTCTTTGATTAACAACGCAATCCTGTTTTATTTGAGGATAAGTGAAACTACGATAACGGCTTTTATTTTTAAATCTGGGTTTTCCTAATTTTTGCCCGTTTTTATCTGCTTTTAACCACCTATCAAAAGCTACCTTGACTCGCTTAATGCAATCTTGCAATACCTGAGAATGAATTAGCTTATACTCAGGAAACTTGTCTTTGGTATTGACTAAATCTCTTTTCTGAGAAAAATAATCTGGGTGATCTTTTAGCTGAGGAATTGATTTTATTAACGGGCAAGCATTAACCGGACAGCGGTTCTCTTCCCACCATAAAAACCTCTCGCCCAAACGATAGTTGTACTGCCGACGCAACAATTCCAGCCACAACTCTATTGTGGCAGTTTGGTCTTTGTTGGGTTTAAGCTTGTATTGATAGGCAGTCCGCATAACGGCAAATTTCCCTGGTTATAAAACACAATAGCACGAGTTTTTTTTAAAGACCAAAACTTGAGGATAATATTTGTAAATTAATGGGACTCAACGTCCCATTAATTTACCGCCGATTCATCTCGCGCCAAATCTCGCGATTATGGCGTGAGATGAATCGGCGATTTAGCTAATTTAAGCCGATGCTTACCACAAAATAACTTCCCTGTCAAATCTTCAGGTAAACGACAGGGCAAATTTTTTATGCAAAAAAATATTCATCATGTTTGACGTTCAATTATAGCGCTGTGCGCAGGCAACAGCTCATCTGGCAACAGCTCCGGAAGGGGGAATAAATTGCTGATAATATAAGACTTTTAGCTATTTTGCCCCTCCTGCAATTTGTAAATATACCAGCGCTCATTGCTATATCAAATCCGGTTAAACAGCCATAGAATGGTTAAGTTAGGAGTCCTCAGGAGTCAGGAGACAGTCCTCAGGAGGAGAAAGAATTACAAAGATGAGGGTAGTTATGACGATTGAAGATTTTTTTTATGTCCAATTAAACGGATTTGATATTATGAATTGTTAAAATAGTAAAGAGAGATACAACTATTGAAAAACAGTAAATCAGGGTTGAAATGAACGTAAAAATATTAAACTCCGTAATATCAACTATTATTAAAGTTACTGCAAAAAATCTATCAGAAAAATCACTTAAGCAAAAAGAAGCAGGATATACCCTCACAGAATTAACATTAGTCTTACTAATTATTGGTATTCTGGCAGCGATCGCCACTCCTGGATGGCTAGCATTCATCAATAACTACCGTCTCCGCACCTCAACTGACAGAATATATCAGGCCATGTTTGTAGCTCGTCGTAATGCCATACGAGATAAAACTGCTTGGCAGGCAAGTTTCCAAGAAACCACCAATATTATTGGGCAACCCGTAATTAGGTATGCGCTACATAAACCAGCGATCGCTCCCAATGACCTATCAACCTCAAGTTGGAAATATCTAGAACCTGGTATTGAGATAGACGACAATCAGACAAATGACAAAGGCAAGTATGAAACTACCCTCCGGATAGTTAAACCCGATACCAATACAGTTACTACCAAAAAAACAGACCCCATTTACCGTGCCCTTTTTAATTACAAAGGTTGCCCAGTTTACAAACCTACTGACCAATGTACACAAACTAGCATCCAAGCAAAAGGGCGTATTGGCATAAAACACCAGAACCAAGACAAACCAAAAAGGTGCGTGATTATTTCCACCCTATTAGGGGTAGTCCGAACTGGAAAAGACCATGCCAAAGCTTTAGACGGAAAATATTGCTATTAAAATAGTAGGTTGGGTTGAGAGAAACGAAACCCAACATTATCTAATTTCCCTCCATTATTGTGTTAGGTTTATCCTCACGGACAAGCTCCGCTAATACTACCGTTCTACCCAACCTACATTATCAAAAGATTAACGTATAAAGCCTTTTCTTTGAAGGGAAAAAAGAAAAAAATTAGGTAGTCCTGCATGGTAATGGTGAAGTAGAATTTGTAGGTTGGGTTGAGAGAAGCGAAACTCAACACCATAATTAAGGCGTTGCTGAATACTGGGATAATTGAGGCCGACACGGGGACACGGAGACACGGGGACATGGGGACACAGGGATTATGATTTCTGCTCTCTGACAAAATCATCCCGCAATTATGCAATGCCTTGAAGAAGGAGACAGGAGACAGGAGACAGGAGACAGGAGGAAAATTACATGGGGATTCGCTCCCCCAAGTAATGCGTGAACACCCCCGTTGACGGTGGGGTATTAAACCCACAAAGAAAATGATAATTATTGCTCTGCTGATTAAATATAAAAGCATTGATATCAAATCCGGTTAAACAGCCATAGAATGGTTAAGTTAGGAGTCCTCAGGAGTCAGGAGACAGGAGTCAGGAGGAGAAAGAATTACAAAGATGATGGTAGTTATGACGATTGAAGATTTTTTTTATGTCCAATTAAACGGATTTGATATGACATATAGCGCTGTGCGCAGGCAACAGGCAACAGCGGTGCGACCCCGCGACGACGCCAGTCGCAAGGGAATGCGCACCAAGAGAGGCAACAGCTCCGGAAGGGGGAATAAAAAACCGATAATATAAGGCTTTTAGCTATTGGACACCTCTTGTAATTTGTAAATATCCCAGCGCACATTGCTATATAAAGACAAGTGCCTTTTTGGGAACGAAAAAAGTGCGCCTGTTTCAGTCTAAAACGCTCAAAAAGGAGCGTATTTTAGGCGCATAGTTGGGCAGAAAAATCATTCTTACAAAACGCCCGCTCCTACTTCCTCGCTCCCGATCCATGTCTCCTGTCTCCTGTCTCCTGTCTCCTGACTCCTGAGGACTCCGTAGTTATTTATTTATCACTGTTTAACCGGACATGATATAACATTTTCCTCCAATTCCAAAACCTGCCAAACTTCTTCCATCAACTCTTTTAAACCAATACCCGCAACAGCAGAAATCAGGAAAACTTTTCCCCTATTAATCTCTCTAAACCTACTCACTAACTCCTGAATTTCTGCACTTTCTAAATCTACAGCATCAACCTTATTCAAAGCTAAAATTTGATTTTTATCTTCCAAATTTCGCCCATAAACCTTTAACTCATTTTGAATAGTCTCAAAATTATCCACCGGATTAATATCTGTAAGATCGACCAAATGCAACAATAATTTAGTTCGTTCAATATGCCTTAAAAATTCATGCCCCAAACCCAAACCAGCAGAAGCACCTTCTATTAATCCTGGAATATCAGCAAAAACAGTACCATCTCCCGTCGGTTTTCTCACAACACCTAAATTTGGTACTAGAGTAGTAAAAGGATAATCAGCAATTTTCGGACGGGCAGCAGAAAGTGCAGCAATTAAAGTAGATTTTCCCGCATTTGGTAACCCAATAATTCCCACTTCAGCTAACAGCTTCAACTCCAATCTTAACATTCGAGTTTCACCCTCCAATCCAGGCAAAGCATATTCAGGAGCACGGTTACTATTGCTGAGAAAATGTTTATTTCCTAATCCACCTTTACCACCTTTTGCAACACAAAAACTTTGTCCGGGTTTAACCAAATCTCCCAATAATTCCTCAGTTTCCGCATCATAAATCATCGTACCAGGAGGCACTTCAATTAAGCGATCGCTCCCTGAAGCACCAGTCATATTTTTTGGACCGCCACGCTTACCATTTTCTGCTTTAAAAATACGCTGAAATCTAAAATCTAGCAAAGTTTGAAGATTTTCAACCGCTACTAAAATCACGGAGCCACCACGGCCACCATTTCCACCAGATGGGCCTCCAGCAGGCACATATTTTTCTCGGCGAAAGGCAACCATACCGTCGCCACCTTTACCAGCTTCTACTTGAATTTCTGCTTGATCGATGAATTGCATATTTATAGGAAATGCTGCTGCTTTTTAGTTGAATAAAAAATCATGTGTAGGGGCGGACGACTCCCAATGCTTATATTGTATCGCAATTTTTTTCGGGATGCAAGACTAAATTCCACCCTTTTTTTTGAGCTCCACACAATGAGATTCTAGTGGGGTGATTTGTCAGTTGAGCGATCGCTATATATATCTATAGATTAATGCTGCTGATTTTTAGTTGAATAAAAAATCATGTGTAGGGGCGAACGACTCCCAATGCTTATATTGTATCGCAATTTTTTTGGAGATGCAACACCACATTCCACCTTTTTTTCTAGAGCTTCACACAATGAGATTTGGGTAAGGTGATTTGTCACCTGAGCGATCGCTATATATATCTATAAGGTTAATCCTGCTGATTTTTAGTTGAATAAAAAATCATGTGTAGGGGCGAACTACCCCCAATGATTATATCTTATACTAATTTTTTTGGAGATGCAACACCACATTCCACCTTTTTTTCTAGAGCTTCACACAATGAGATTTGGGTAAGGTGATTTGTTAGTTGAGCGATCGCTTCGATATATCTATAGAACCCCTGACCGTATCTTTGTCGGCGATTCAGTTTTTTGCTAGAAGTCAGAAGTCAGGAGTCAGTAGGAAATAAGAAAAAAGAAGGAACAGAGGAAGAAAATTTCTTGTCAGTTCATCAACAATACTTAGACACATCCTCCTGACATTCATCTGCCAAATAAGATAAAGCACGAAAACGTATACCAACCAACTGGTCGTAAAGTGGGTTAAGTTTACACATAGCTGGAATGTGGGCTACTTTCTTACCAAAAATCACAATATCTCGCTCAAAAGGACATTGAGGGGGAATCATTTTACATACCATGTGAGCCACTTTTGGGTCATGGATATCCCATCCATCCAACCAGTCTTTGATCGGAGCGAGTACAGTTTGATGATGTTCGGGGTCGTGGGGAATAATGAAAGTGCCAGTATGTTCTGTTTCTTCAATCCAACTGTCTAAATCATCTTCTGTTGCTTGTTCCTTGGCTTTTTCCAGATTTTTTCTCAGGGCATCTAAAGCTTTAACCTTTAGTCCTAAAGCGTTACAGTATCTATGAAGTATGTCATCCTCAGTAATAGAATAAATTCCATCTGCCAAGGCTACCATTACCGCAGTTCTCATAAAATTTTCTGCTATGGTAGGATTTTCTCCCAGTACCCTAGCTAAATCATCTGGATTAATGGGTTGTAATTCTGAGATTTCAATTTTAGAAGCAAACTCTTCGTGACTAAAGTGGTCAAATAAATCTTTCTCTGTCACATCTAATTCCCCATCAGCATAAGCAACGGTCATTAGTCCTCTTAACCAGGTTGTAGTTTGTTCTTTGTTTAGGGGAGATTTGACGATGCTAGTCATGGCTTAACCTCTGATTAATATCTAACTACAACAAATACAGTTTTTTGACTAACTCCTAAAACCAATTACAAATTAAGTTGGTATGGGAGCTATTACTTAATATTTTATCTCACCATCTCCAGCCTAAAATCCTAAAGTTTCTGATTTATTTAAACTTTATTTATGATGATTTTAGTAGTGATTGCTACATCACTTTATGAAAATTGAAGAAGGAGACAGGAGACAGGAGACAGGAGACAGGAGAAAAATTACATGGGGATAGTCAACGAAGGGCCGCTCCGCGTCTACGCTCCCCCAAGTAATGCGTGAACACCCCCGTTGACGGTGGGGTATTAAACCCACAAAGAAAATGATAATGATTACGATCTTTAGCTATAGCAATCCTATTTTATTCGTGTCAAAAATCTTACTGCTTTTTAGGGAACACTTAACTGGGAACACTTAACTGGTAAGAGTTTCAGTTTTTTTATTTACTTTTTGATTACCCGCAACCTATGCGCGGATTGCTATATTACCCAAAAGGAAAAGTTAATTCTTCTTGCTTGTTCTCTACAAACAAATCATCTAACTTATTTCTTGCAAACTTACCCAACCTTCCCATAATTCAGAATTATTAAAAGAACCAGAGTTGATTAGTTCTAAAATATCCTCTGTCATTTTCTTGCCTATATTATCTATAGGAAGATCGTTACTGTCATAACCGAAAGGATTTTCTATTTCTAGACCAATGGCTTCTATTCCTAATAGAGCAAAACTAATAATACCTGACATAGGAATAGTCCACCAACTTAATTCTGCAACAAATTGAAAAGGAATGGCAAAGCAATAGATGAGCAATAAATGCTTTAAATGAATAGAATAAGCTTTCGGAATAGGTGTTGTAGCAATTCTTTGACAACCTCCAAAAGCGATAAAAATTTCTTCTATTTTTTGATTCCAACTGATTAAAGTCAATTCATTGATAGAACTATTTTTTGCAAGTCTATCAAAGTATATTGTTAACCATTTAGTAATTTGTAGAGGCATATTATTACTGCTATTCAATTCTAAACACTGAACTTCAGAGAGATATTTTTTTATTTCTTCGTTAACTTTTTCCTTTCTGACTTGAAGTTTGACCGCAATAAAAAGAGCAATTAATAGTTTGATGTAAGATATTTTTTGAGCGTAATCTTCACTGTTATTATCAGGAACAAACACTATGATATTTTTTGCCATAATGCAGCAATTTTTAGAAATAAGTCCGATTAATTTCCGACCTTCCCAATAGCGATCGTAAGCAGTATTAGTTCTAAAAACTAGCAATAAACCAAGGACTATTCCTGGAATAATACTACCTAAAATTGGCTGATTCATGGGCAAATTATTACCATGAGCTATAGTAACTAAAAGGGCAAATACCATGATTACCAATACTCTGAGCCAAATATTGGGAATGACTGAACTTTTAAAGTCAAAAATTATATGGAACCAGCTTTTTCTGGGGTCTTCCATTGGCTTAACCTTCAAATATATTGTGATTGCTGAAAGGGTATAGGAAATAGGAAAAATATATTATAAGTTGGTATTAAAATTAGTTATTAATTCTTATTCATTGATTGGGATTTTTTTAGTTGAGGAAAATTCTTAATAGGAATTAAACAAAATTAATTGCACATTTTCCGTCATTCAAACCTTTTTGCTACAAAATTTACAGAAAATTAGAGTAGGTAACTAATTCTATGCAGATGCTTATGTTTAATTTATCTGTAGACTGCTATATTCAAATAATTGAACAAATTATATAGATAAGTATAAGCAAGAATATTTTGTTTTATGTTTGTTTACTGATTCATCAATTGCCGTATGTTGTTTATATTGCTATGGGCTAAGATTAGGTTAGAAAAGCCATCGGATTGGTATGAGGTATACTAGGGAAAAATCTGACTAAATAAAGCTTTGAGTAATTTGTAAATACCAAGGCGTTCATTAATTGATAATTGATAATTGATAATTACCTCTGGTTAAAACCGTCCTTGATTGAATGTAAGGAAATATTATTTCTTCTCTTGGTCGATTGGATATGGCGAGGAGACCCGTTCTGGCAGACCCGCTCCGAAGATCGCCATCCCACCCTTCGGGAAGCTACGAAGATCGACCGCTTTTTTTCTCTTTGAAAGGGGAGGATTTAAACCAGAATTATTTAATGATTAATCATTAATCATTAATTATTCGGTAAAATGTAATTTTTATTCTTTATGAAGTTTTTTAATGAAAAACCTATAATTCGATTACCCATATACTGTTAAAATTCTCTATAAATACTGAGCTGTTTCATTCTAAACTGTGCGATTTTATGTATTGACGAAACTACGTTATTCCAAGCTTGAGGAAATCTATATTTCGCCGTCTGAAAATCAATAAATTCATTGCCAAAATCTAGAATGAAATCACCATGCTATAAATATAGTATTTATCGATGAGTTACTCAAAATTTATTGTCATTTTTAATCACAAAAATTATTTTCAACCATCCACCATTTTCTATTCCTTTTTTGAGAATCATTAGATTGTCAAAAATCTATAGCAATCTTATTTTAATTGTGAAATATTCTAGACTTTTCAGGAATAGTGGTGTGACCCCGTGGGATGCGACAGACGCACCTGGTAGGGTACTCCTGTTATCTGTGATGGAACAGGGAATACCGAAGTAATAAAATTCTCATAAATCATTCCGGATTGCTAATTGATTCTAAATAATCAGTTGTGATCTGGATTCAGTACTCAGATTTTATTGAGAAGTTTGACATTCTCTGCCATTCAATAAAGAGCGAAGTTGTTTTAGCGCCTTCCCAATTACCAATTACCAATTACCAACTACAATTATTGTATTCTGCATTACTTCATCACAAAAGTATCCTTGTTTACCAATAAACAATCAAACCAATATAGCCACCTTACTGCTAAAGAGCGTAAATTTATTTCATTTCCAGCTCAATTATTGCTAGATAAAAATCTGCTAGTTGGTAAAATTCTCGACTTTGGCTGTGGTTTTGGTAATGATGTTAAACTACTACAACAAAAAAACTTTTCAGTCACTGGTTATGACCCTTATTATTTTCCACAATATCCCCAGACAAAATTTGATACTATTCTCTGTTTTTATGTATTAAATGTTTTATTTGACCAAGCACAAACTCAAGTTTTGATGGAAGTTTCACAATTATTAAAACCTGGAGGTAAAGCTTATTACTCTGTTAGAAGAGGTTTGAAGCGTGAGGGTTTTCGAGAGCATTATATACACAAAAAACCAACTTATCAGTGTTTAGTTAATTTACCTTTTAAATCTATCCACACAGATGAGTTGTGTGAAATTTATGAATATATTCATTATAATCAGCAAAAAAATTCCACAAACAATTGCTTATTTTGTAACCCGCGTAAAAATTTACAGTTAATTACAGAGTCAGCAAAAACTTATGCAATACTTGATGGCTATCCAGTTACAAAAGGGCATACTTTAGTTATACCTAAGCGTCATCTAGCAAATTATTTTGAGTTACCTGTAGAAGAACAATTAGACTGTTGGTTAATGGTAAATCAGGTACAGAAAATTTTACAGGAAAAATATAATCCGGATGGGTTTAATGTAGGGATAAATGTTAATCGTGCCGGAGGACAAAAAATGATGCACACAAATATTCATGTTATCCCTCGGTATCAGGAAGATACTTCAAGAGTTAAGGGAGGAATGAGATTTGTTGTGTCAAAGAATTCAATAATTTAGAATTAAGAATGCGCGAATTTAGAATTACCTCTCCTTTAAAACGGATAGGATTGACTAATTATGACAATTTTTCTTCTCTTGGTCGATTGGATATGGCGAGGGGACCTCGCCATCCCACCCTACGGGAAGCTACGCTAACGACCGCTTTTATCCTCTTAAAAGAGGATGCTTTCAACCACAATTTTTCGGTAAAGAAAAGAAGAAAGAAGAAGGAAGAAGGCTTTAGTTATCTAGGAGAGAAGGAAAAACATTGTGTTGTCTAAAGTTTTAAGCTTTTGATATGTTCTAATACCATTTTCAAAAAAGAATGTTACGAATAATTTGAGTAATTAAAATACTTTTTGAGAGATGTCCTGTTGATTAAAAAGATAACTTCCGACCTCAAAAATGATATTAAAGCCATTCCCGTGTGACTCCTGAGGACTGAGGACTGAGGACTGACTCCTAAGAAATAGTCTAGCTATTTGTAGAAAATATTTATCAAACTGGTATAACCTTTCTTTCAACTGCTATAAAAGTATAAATTTTTCCATTGTATAATTTTGAGACTAACTAATTTTTTTAAATATAAAATCAATGAATCAGCATACTGTAAAAAAAAGGATTTTTTTAGTGGGTACTCCGCGCTCTGGAATAACTTTGCTACAACAAATATTAAATGCTCATTCCCAGATAGCGATCGCTCCTGAAACTAATTTTGTGAAAAAATTTTGGGGAAAAAGAAGATTATACAAAAACTTATCTAATGACCAAAATTATCATAAATTAATTTATGATATAGTTAAAAAGCCCGTATTTGCAGAAATGGGGCTTAATGCAGATGATTTTCGTCAAGCAGCTTTGAGTATCACAAGAGACTATGGTAGTTTATTCAATCTTTTATTAGAAAAATTTGCGGAATTAAAAAAAACATCAATAGTAGGAGAAAAAACCCCGGAGCATCTCCGATATATAGAAATGATTTACAAGTTTTTTCCCTCAGCATTATTTATACATATTGTCCGCGATCCTAGAGCTGTTGTTAATTCTTGGCGAAAAGTTCCTTGGTCTAGTGGAAATGTCATAGATGATACACGAGTATGGCATAGAAATATGATCCTCATCGACAACTTACCAACTCATATAAAATACTCAATTATGACGATAAATTATGAAAAACTGGTACTTTATCCAGAACAAACACTCAAAAAAATATGCAATTTTATAGGTGTTGAATTTGAGGCACAAATGCTAGAATTTCATACAATAAATAACAATTTAGTTAATGTTGACAGAGAACCTTGGAAAATTAATATTAGACAACCTTTAAATCCTAAACTCATTAATCAATGGCAATCTGAATTATCACCATCTATGATATTTGATATTGAAGCAGTACCTTGGTTTCAGATGATTCGTCTGAGATATCCTTTAAATACTCCTTTATTCAAATTACTACCAAAGTCACTAAAAATTTACTTTTCTGAAAATAAAAGAAATCAAATTAATCAGCAAATTAAAAGTTTACTTAGGATCAAATAGTTCAGCAGCATAGTTCCAATTAGATAAATATTTGATATAGCAGTCTCAGGAAAGGTGAGAAAATATCAAAAGCTTAAAACTCAGACAAAGCCAGGTTTTTCCTTCTTTCTTCTTCCTTCTTTTTTACCGAAAAATTGTGGTTTAAAGCCTCCCCTTTTAAGGGGATAATAAAGAAAAATTTTCATTATTAGTCAATCCTCTTCTTTTCAAGGAGAGGTAATTATTAATTATTAATTATTCATTATTAATTGTTGAACCTAGATTAAACATCAGTTAAATTAGAGAATAAACTACTTTTAGTATTAGTACGAGTAAAAGAATTCCAGGTTCCCAAATCTTTGCCAGAATATGCACATAACATAGCTCTAGCAGAGTCACTCAATCCCTGTACCAAAGTAAAATCAACTCCAGCAATACTAGGAATATTATCTAAACTCGCCCCAGTCAAATCAGCAGCACGCAAATCTGCCCCCTCTAACTCTACCCCATTAAGTCGAGCATCACGCAAATTAGCACCTAATAAAAAAACTCCCTTCATATTAGAACCACTAAGAGCTGCACCTTGCAAGTTAGCACCTGTCAAGTCAGTACCACTCAGATAAGCACCCCGCAGATTTGCCCCTTGAAGGTCAGCTCCTCGGAGGTAAGCTGTATTTAAAAAAGCTCCACTCAAATCAGCTCCTGGTCCAACTGCTCCTGATTTTTTATAAGCAAATCCTTCAGGCCAAATTGTTTCACTATTATAGTAAGCTACTTGTAATTTAGCTCCTGCCAAATTAGCATTAGTCAAGTTAGCCTTTTGTAATTCAGTTCTATTGAGATATGCATCAGTTAAATCTGCTCCACTCAAATTTGCTCCCTGAAGATTTGCCCCTCGTAAATCAGCACCTTTAAGATTTGCTCCACTTAAGTTTGCTTCACTCAAGTTAGCTCCAATGAGGATTGTATTATTTAGATTGGCCTGTTGTAAATTGCTTTGACTCAGATTAACTTGATATAGTTCAATTTTACTGATATCTATACCTTGTAGGTTACTACCTGTCAGATTTTTGTCTTGTTGATAAGCTTGAATAATTTCTGTAGCTGATTGAAACTGCATTTTGTTTGAGGAGAGTTTGCTATGTATAAAGATTTTAGTTAATTATATATTAATTAGATATATCAATCTTATTTGAGTTGTGAGATATTGTAGATTTTTAGGGAATACCGGAGCTGGCAATGAGAAACACTGAAGCAATAAAATTATCACATCCGATTCGGTGATTGCTATATCTATAAAAGGCTAAAGTATATATTAGAAATCTCCGGCCATAAAAAATAAAATCAACTATTGCACAGAAATTATCAATTATTTTTTTCTACTCTGTAGTTGCATGTAACGTCCCTACGACCTACTCCCTATGGGTGGAGGAGATGTCTATTTGATTTATCCTATAATTTTATGACTCTCAATTAGATTTTTATTGATTTATCCTTAACTAATAAATATCTGAGATGTTAACAAAAATTTAGAGACAAAAAAAATGAAATTCACACCACCAATGACAATGATGGATTTTTTTCTCAAAAGTGAGGGAATATGGTTTTCTCAACGTACTGTTCATCATTTTGATTCTGTTCAAGATGAGTCAGGGAAATCTAATTTAATCGTCAAAGTTTTAACAAAAGATGACCCTAAAGTTTTGGAAGTTTGTGAACAACAAAATTTAAATCCAGCTTTAGCAACAGGTGGTGCAAGTTTTAACTGGCAAGATAATTTAGATGATGATGAACCTAATCCAAATTATGCTGCTATTTTAGTAGATATTCCTGATTCTCAAACAGGCTTAACTGGAAAATTTTTGCGTAATCGTGGTTATGTTGAAGGTATTCCTGTAGTGGGTAGATATCATTTTGCCACGGATGGAGTCTTGACAATTGACACAGAATATGAAAGAAACCAAGGACAAGAACGTTGTTGGTTTCTGACAGATGATTTTCGAGTCAGAGTTAGTACAGTGCGAATGATGAATGGTGTTAATTTGATGGCCTATTGCTCCGAACGTCGTTGTATTACTCGCAAACAATTAGAAGAAATGATTCAAAAAAATTCTGCTAGAATCTCATCCTAAACAATAGATTTGTTGCTAAATAGATTGAAAAAAACGCTCAAACTACGCCAAGAGTTTTGGCAATTTTTTACCATATCAATCCACAAGTCTAATATCGAATTAGGAAACATAAAACCGGGGTCATACTTTCTAATTTTTAATTTATTTCGGGATTTTTTACAAATTATTTAAAATTGCTATGGGGGGGTTTAATAAATGGTGTGAATTTTGATGAATTATTGCTCTGAGAGTCATTGTATTACTTATACAAATTGATAAATTTTTTCTACAAGTAGTTAGGATATTTCTTAGGAGTCAGTCCTCAGGAGTCGTATGGGAATGGCTTCAATACCAGTTTTGACCTAGAAAATTCTCTTTTCTGTCAAAGGACATCTCCTTTAAAGTATTTTAATCACGGTTATTATTCGTAACATTCTTTTTTGAAAATGGTATTACAAACAATTTAGAGGAAATGATTCAAAAAAATGCTGCTAGAGATAATTTCCAATAAAAAATTTCCCATAAAAAATTAACCAAAATCCCTGGTCTCTATTACATTTTTTTCTTGATTTCTTGCAAATTCCAGCCTGTTAATTTAGCGAGATTATCTGCCCACTGGTTTCTAAAACTGCGATAGTGGAATCCTGAAAGGTAAAAAGCACCATCAGCAGGCCGACGAATAACATAACGCCCCTGAAACAAAACAGGCGATGAACTAAAAATTTTACCCTCTTCTTTCGCTTGTAATAAGATATCTTGGTCACTGACTTCCCGGAATATCAAATCTTGGGGAAAATTTTGCTCATTGTAGCGGATATGCAGCCTAGTAACTGTATAGAAGTCTTCCAAACTCTCCTGCTTCAATAACTCTGGTAACCCTAAAAATTTGTATAAGGGTGGGGAAAGACACGGATCGCATTTCAGACTACGCCTAATTGGTAGTGGGCCAGCATATTCCAAAAATGCTGCATTTTGACCCGATCGCTCATATTCTTTCTGAAATAGGGATTGATAAAAGTTGCCAAAATCATCTCTAATAAATTCTGGCAACTCTTCTGTTGATATTTGATTAGACTTTGATTTAGCATCGGTTGGAATTAAAAGTGTGCGGTAGTTGGCAACTTCTGCAAATTTATTCGTGTCTCGTGAAAGGATATAAACAGTTAAATCTTGGTCAGCTACTGCATTTAGGGTTCCTAAACGAATAGGAAGCATAAATTGATCGGATTTATAATCTAATACGATGGGCCGTAAAAACCCATAGCCTTGTTTCTGAAAAGCTTCCAAGTTGACTTTAGTCACAAAAAACTTCATCCCTTGCTGGATATAGGATTGCAGCATAGGTTCAGCCTTGGCTGGGATTTTGTAACCATTGTTAACCAACCAATCTGTCAGACTGTTAGACTCAATAGCACTGAGAATAGCAATATCATATTCTCCAACAGTAAATTGGTCTTCTACAGTAACAACATTCAAAGCTTGCTCACCGCTAAATCCACCTTTGTTAGCTTGAGTTAAGAATAAAGAAGGTAAACTAACGGTAATCAGTAAACCGAGCAAGAAACATATAGTTAAAAATACTCCCCATCCCCAGTTGCGAATCAACCAGATGGATATGGAAATTACAGTAGTAATTCCCGCCAACCATAAATATAATGTATATTCTGCACTGCAAGGTTCATCAACATATTCCACCAGGCGAGGGGCAGTAAAGTTGTCCAGTGCTTGTATAACATCATTATTGCTAACTCGCACCTGTTCCCGTTTTGGGACAACTGGAATAGGAACAATCTGGGCAAACTCTTGGACATCTCCTTGATAATCATTCGCCATGAAAAAAACATTGCGCTTTCCATCGTCGGCAATGATATAGCAGAACAAGGAAGGAAGAAGGAAGAAGCAAGAAGGAAAAATCTTGCGTTATCTGAGTTTTAACCTTTTAATATGTCCTAATCTTTGCTTCGACTGCTATAACTTCAGAGGAAGAGTTGTAAAGTTGGCTATCTGCCTGGGCAACGAAAAAGCCACAAAATGCGCAAGCAGCAGGGGTGACAGTCAGAAAAATCAACAAGACGCACAACAAAACAAGGGGGTATTTGATCCATCGGTGGTTCATCGTTAACTCTCCAAAATTGCTCGAATACTAGAGTAAAAATCCAGGAGATTGCTTATTTGTCTTTTATATTAAATTTGGTTTAATTAGAAGCGTTATTGCTGAGAGAAGCAACAGGCAAAAGGCAACAAGAAGAACTAGAGAAAAATGTTAAAGTAGCACTTTAACAAGCGGATTTGGTATTAGTTAAATTATCTGGTTTATTAGGTGGGATATACTGGAGGGCTACGAAAAGCCAGCATCATAAATGTTTAATTTGATGCCTGGTAGTTTAAAGCTACTGACAACCAACTATCAAATAGTTCTTGATGACTAGCAACCCATTCTTCAGCGTGACGGCGAATATCTACAGGTTTATTCTCCCCATTTTTAACTTTTTCCTGTTGAAAATTAACATCCTCTAGAGGAATTTCAATCTGTTTAAATAAACTTTGAACAACTGGATTATCCTGCAAAAAATTCTTATTTGCTAATATCCCAACTCTATCGACTGGAACACCAAGATTTTTTCCATTAACTGAAGTATCTTCTACGGTGAAGTTTCCCTGAGTTTCTAATAAGGATGTAAAAGGAACACTCAACCATTCCACATCCTCCTCAACTTTTAAAATTGAAGCTAACCAATGAGGAGTCCAAGTAAAATAAAGAATTGGTTGACCTTCTCGATAACGGGTCAAAGCATCTATCATTAAAGAAGAATAATCTCCTTCAATCTGCTCAACAGTATCTTCAAGTCCGTAAACCTGTAAATGATGATTTATTATTCTTTCACACATCCAACCAGCAGTACAACCGATTAAATTAGCCTTACCATCACCATCTGAATCAAAAAGTTTAGCAATTTTTGGATCTTTAAGTTGTGATAAATCAGTAATATTATATTTCTCAGCGGTTTGTTTATCTATCTGATACCCCGCTTGACAATCAGAAGTCAGCGTTCCAACCCGTTCTAACTTATCTTCTCCACCATTCTTGTCAAAAAATTCTTTGTGCCCAACTTGCCAATGGACACCAGTAAAATCCACATCACCATTACTAACAGCAATGTGCATTGCCGGAACATTCAATTGTTTTGGTCCTTTCACCTGATAGCCTAATTTCTTCAGCCCAATATTCACAATTTCTGTAATAAATATACCGGATGTTTCCAGACCAGAAGTAGACCGGACAATAATTCCATTCCCTGGCAATGGTTGATTTTTTGAGTTTATAGTAGTTTGGGACATTAATTGCCAGCCAGTAACACCAACCAGCAAAGCAACCAAAATACTTATCCCTAGAGTTGTGCCTTTTTTTTTGGAAAAGCCACGAGACCGCCACCATCCAATTAAACCTCGCTCTTGCCAAGAAAGAACATTTCCCTGACTAATAGCTTGAGTGATACGGTCGAGCATCACCGCAATTAAAACAATACCCAAACCACCTACAGCAGCTAATCCAACATTTAAACGACCCAGACCTTGCAATACCATTTGTCCTAATCCCTCTACCCCAATCATTGAGGTGACAACTGACATTGATAAGGCTAATAAAATTGCTTGGTTTGTGCCAGCCAAAATGGTAGGTAAAGCTAAAGGAATTTGTACTTCTAATAAGACTTGTTGGGGAGTTGAGCCAAAAGCTAAGGCTGCTTCTACTGCTTCTGGAGAAACTTGCCTAATGCCCAGATTTGTCAGACGAATTAGAGGGGGGACTGCAAACACAAATGTGGCAATAATACCGGAAACTTCTCCAATTCCAAATAACATTACTACGGGTACTAGGTAGACGAAACTGGGAAGAGTTTGCATGGCATCTAGGAGGGGACGTAATATTTTGTTGAAGCGATCGCTAATGGCGCTAAGAATACCTAAAGGGATACCCACTAACATACAAAATATTACGGCTGTTAGAACTAGGGCCAGGGAAACCATTGCTGCTTCCCAAGCGCCACAAAAACCAATTATAGAAAGAGCGATGATGCTGTAGATGGCTATTTTTCTTCCTGCTATTTGCCAGACTAGCAGGGCAATAATTATGAGAAAAATCAAGGGGGGAATAGCTAGAAAACCAGATTTAATTATTTCCAGAGTATTTTTTATGGGTAAGCTGATGGTTTGAAATAGGGGACGAAAGTTGTCAACTAGAAAATTAACAGTATTGTTAACCCATTCGTCTAAGGGTAAAGTGTAAAACTGGAAAGGATTAAATATGTTGTCTAATCCTCCTTGAGTTGTGGTTATAAAGTAATTTGATATGGGAAATAATTTGAACACTATTTACTAACTCCTTTCCTGTTAGGTTTTATTAAAATCTTTAGGTAGCAGGGACTTACAGATATCTTCCTCCTAAAGTGGTTGATAAATAGTCTGTAGGAAGCTATTTAATTTATATTTATATTACTCTGGCTTGAAATTAATATTTTGGCATCAGTTCTCAAAACAGATGATTTTTTGAGGACTCAACGCTACATATATAAGACGTTACAGTTTTTCTTTACTAGATATAGTGTTTTTACCTGATTTTTCCATTTATTTTGGGTAATATTTTGGCATCAATGCTCAAAACAGATAATTTTTTGAGTCTTCAACGCTACATATATAAGACGTTATAGTTTTTGTTTACTAGATATAGTGTTTTTCCCTAATTTTTCAATTTACTTTGGATAGTATTGTGAAGTTCTCTCCCGTTAAATCAAAGATTATAACGGGAGCTTCTCAAACAAAGAAGTTTCTTGTTTCACAGGCCGATCAATATCTAAGCCTCCACAAGCAGACAAGATGATACCCACCTCGTTTAACGCTTTATTTAATATGTTAATTGCTGCATTTTCATCCCGATCTAAAACTACTTGACATTTAGGACAAGAATGAGTTCTAACTGACAAAGTTTTAGGTACTTTTTGACCACAATTACTACAATTTTGTGATGTATTGTGAGGATTAACTTTTATTATATGAACACCGCGTTTTACCGCCACTGCATTCAACTTTTCAATAAAAGCTCCCCAGGCTACATCATAAATTGATTTTGATAGTTTCGTGTTTTTGGCTAAACCTTTAATGTTAAGGTTTTCAACAGCAATTAACTCATATTCTTTAACTAATTTATGAGCAGTCTTATAGTGGAAATCTTCTCTTTGTCTGGCTATATGTTGATGTAGTCTAGCTATTCTATTCTGTGCCTTTTTCCAGTTATTTGACCCTATTTCTTTTCTAGATACTTTTTTTTGCTTTCTTGCTAAATTAGATTGAGATTTTCTATAGAATTTAGGTACAGAAACTGTCTCGCCAGTATTGGTAGTTAAGAACTCTTTTAAGCCTACATCAATACCTACACCTGTTTTGATATTATCTGTAGAAATCAAACTAGGAACTGACTTATCTTCTAAGCTAAAACTTACATAATAACCATCAGCTTTTTTGGTTATAGTTGCAGTTTTCATCGTAAACCCATCTGGTATTGGTCTATGAACTATGACTCTCATAGTACCAAACCTACTAATAATTATTTGTTTTCCATCAAATTTTATTGCTGCCTTGGGATGATTAACTCTACTGAAACAAAATGACTTTAAAAACCCTAATTTTTTAAATCTTGGCCTTCCTCCACGTTTACCCTTTTTGTCAGGTATTAGCCAACGTTTCCAAGCTTTATCTAGTCTTTGTAAATTAATTTGTTGAACTTCTGAATATATTTCTTTGTAGTCAGGAAATAACTTTTTTGTCTGTTTAAGTGCTGATTGCTGAAAATAATAATCTGGCCTACTAGAAATTTCACCAATAGGACATGAAATTAATGAACAACGGTCAATTTGACATCTGGTTCTATTTAACCAGTCTAAACGTTGACCTAGAGCATAATTCCAATGTCTTCGCAACAGTTCTAGCCAATAATCAATTTTGACTGACTGTTCAGGAGTGGGCTTAATTTTGTAGCAATGAGTAATTATCATAATTTTTATACTACTATTTAGCGCTAGATTTGAACAGCAATGGACACCTGTTTCATTCACTGTCGGCAATTCCCCTCCCGTTAAATCGCAGATTATAACGGGAGACCCCGAGACCGTATCTAGTTAGATAGTATTTTGGGATAATAAATATTTGGGTAAATACCAAATTTTGCTCTTAAATATTACAGATGCAAAACTACCCTTTCTTTTTCTTAAAGAGCTTTCAAGAAATTTGTTAAGGAGTAGTTGATGTTTCTTAAGTAATTTTTCATCTCAAACTTGTAACTACATCAGAAGCTTCTACCATACCCTTAAACTCTTTTTCTCCATCAACTACCGCCACAGGAAATCCTTGTTTGTAAAGGTGAAAAATATTTTCTAGATGAGCAGAAGCATCAATTATAGGAAAATCAGTTTCTATAATCGCCATAATATCTTCGTTTTCCTGTTTGAGACTCGTTTCTAGATGTTCTTTTTTCACCAAATCAATAGGTTTATTGTGTTTATCAACCACATATTCCTGCTTAAGACTCGTTTCTAAATGTTCTTTTTTGACCAAACCAATAGGTTTATTCTGTCCATCAACCACATACATAACTTGGAGATTATGGTCTAACATTTTTTTCAGCCCAGAACCAACAGAATCTTGACCAATCCTCAGAGAAACAGTTTTATTAATAATAGAACCTACCGTAATAAATTGGGCAGGATTTACCTCTTGGATAAAAGCAGTAATATAGTCATCTTTTGGTTGAGTGAGTAATTCTTCTGGTGTCCCCAATTGAACAATTGCCCCTGCCTTCATTACAGCAATACGATCGCCTAGTTTCAAAGCCTCTTGAATATCGTGACTAATAAACACAATAGTTTTGTGTAATTCTTTCTGGAGTCGCAATAATTCATCCTGCATCTCTCCTCTAGTCAATGGGTCAAGGGCACTAAAAGCTTCATCCATTAATAAAATTTCTGCATCAGTAGCCAAAGCACGGGCCAAACCCACTCGTTGCTGCATTCCCCCACTCAAAGAGGTTGGTTTATAATCTGCCCATTTAGCTAAACCCACAACTTCTAAAGTTTCTAGTGCTTTCTGGCGACGATTAATTCGTTCAACTCCCCGCACTTTTAGTCCATACTCTACATTTTCAACAACTGTTTTATGAGGAAACAACCCAAAGCGTTGAAACACCATTGAAACTTTATTCAGTCGTATTTCTCGCATTCGTGTCTCATCAGCATGAGCAACATCTTCATCATCAATATAAATATGTCCGCTAGTAGGATGAATCAAACGATTAATACATCGAGCCAGGGTAGATTTTCCTGAACCCGATAACCCCATTAATACAAATATTTCCCCTTGATTAATCTCAAGAGATATATCGGCCAATCCTAATACATTCCCTGTAGATTGCAGTATATAATCTCTTGTCTTACCTTCCCGAAACAACTTAAGAGCAGCAAGATGTTTTTTGCCATAAATTTTAATTAGATTTTTTATAATTATTTTGGGTGGCATATTTTTATGTAATTATTGATTCTAAGTTAATGGAAATTAATTAGTTAGGGTTTGCTGAAAAAGTCTTTTTTTCAGAGGAGAATCCAGAATCCAGAATCCAGAATCCAGAATCCAGAATCCAGAATCCAGAATCCAGAATCCAGAATCCAGAATCCAGAATCCAGAATCCAGAATCCAGGAGGAATGATCATCATAGAAGAGGTAGCCAGAACAATCTTCCCAAGATTGTTCTACCCCTCTAAATGCCCAAAATCCTAGATTTTTGAACTGGAATTACCTAAAAGCTGCTACTCCCTTATATCATGTTCGGATAAACACTAACTATAAAGTCATTGCGACGGTAACAGCGTGGAAGGAAGCAATCTCAGGGGTTTGAGATATCTCTTCCATCTATATCCTAATCATAACTATTCAACCGAACATGATATTAGTACCTGCAAAGGCTGCAACATTTGCCAGTAAAAATTTTGAGATTTAATCAGCAAGTCCTAGTTATATTGTAGTACTTTCCAAAGATTTTGTAGGTATAGCGCTGTGCGCAGGCAACAGCTCATCTGGGGAAATAAAAAACCGATAATATAAGATTTTAGCTATTGGACAGTTCTTTTCATTAATTGATAATTGATAATGGATAATTGATAATTACCTCTGGTTACAACCGAGAGGATTGAATATAAGGAAATATTATTTCTTCTCTTGGTCGATGGTCAGACAGCAAGGAGACCTCGCCATCCCTCGACCGCTTTTTTCCCCTTAAAAGGGGAGGCTTTAAACCAGAATTATTTAATTATTAATTAGTTAATTATTCGGTAACTTGTAATTTGTAAATATGGCAGCGCACAGCGCTATATTTAATATCAGATATATTTTTTGATATAGCAAGGAACGAGTTGGTGTTTGACTTATGTTGATGATAAACCGTAAGACAGATAAATACTTTTTCTACTGTTCCCTGTTCCCTATTCCCTATTCCCTGCTATACCTTGTTTTTCAATTTCAAATATAGTGTTTTTATTTGAGATGTCAATATAAATTGATTGATGTTTTTTTGATCAAAAACCACCCTGATTGATTACCTTATATCCTTGTGTTTGCTGCTATTTAATACAGTTTATCCTCCTTTACTATTACCGAAAAATCGTGGTCTAAAGCCTCCCCTTTTAAGGAGATAAAAAAAAATAATTCCGTACTTCAAGCCTCTTGCTTTCCTAGGTCATGCTGCGCAAACAGCTAGAGGTACTGATCACTGATAACTGATAACTGAAATGACCTTTTTCATAGCACTTAGTTTCCAAATCCCAGATAAAAACGCTAGCTTAAAAAGTCAGAAAATGCAAAATTTTTCCTTCTCCCCTAGATAACTAATCGCCTAAATAACTAAAACATTCTTCCTTCTGCTATACCTGATAGTTATCAAAAATTATGTATGTATGCGACTTAGGTTCTCTCCGCTCTTCCTTATAGAATATTAAATATTTAATCTCTATATTAATTAGCAATTAGCGGAGAGTATTTGTCGCTTGGGAAATAAATAATTACCTTCTTATCCCTGATTTGTTCTTGATTTTCCCAACTAAAAATTTCAAATTTAGGAATCTATCAGAAGAATCAAATTTGTTGAATTTTATCTAGAAAAAGTACGATTTTGCCATCTATTAAGGAAGTGATTTTCTGCAATCATAGATGTAGTTTGTAACTCAGAAATTTGCTTTCTTGAAACCTTTACTGTCTCTACTTGATCGTGAAATTCTTGTTGCAATTTAGTCAGTTTATTGTGGTAATCTGCAATTATTTCTTTTTGCAATTCTGACTGTTTTTCTAAGGCTTCATAATTTTCTTTTGATACCATTGAAGCAACTATAGATTCAAGATATTGCAACTTATTTAGTTGTTCCTGTAACTGGTGCTGCAAAGCTTCATAATTTTCTTTTGACACCATTAAATCAGTCTGTTCTTCAAAACTTTGCAGCTTATTTTGTTGTTCTTCTGACTGATTTTGCAAGGTCTCATAAGCTTCTCTAGAAACCATTGTGGTAATTTGTGCTTCTAGATTTCGCAACTTATCTTGTTGTTCTTCTGACTGGTTTTGCAAGGTCTCATAACTTTCCCGCAATACCATTGAAGCTATCTGAGATTCTAGTTTTTGAAGTTTAGTTTGCTGTTCCTGTGACTCTTGCTCAAGATTCTCATAAACTTCCTTTGAGACCATGGAGGCAATCTGAGATTCTAGTTGCTCAACTTGAGCAATCTGCTCCTGTGATTTGTCTTGCAAAGAATCATATACTTCCCTAGATATCATCAAAGCAACTTGCTCTTTTAATTGAGCTATTTGCTCCTGTGACTCCTGCTCAAGATTCTCATAAACTTCCTTTGAGACCATGGAGGTGATCTGAGATTCTAGTTGCTCAAGTTGAGCAATCTGCTCCTGTGATTTGTCTTGCAAAGAATCATATACTTCCCTAGATATCATCAAAGCAACTTGCTCTTTTAATTGAGCCATTTGCTCTTGTGATTCTTGCTGAAGATTCTCATAAACTTCCTTTGAGACCATGGAGGCAATCTGAGATTCTAGTTGCTCAACTTGAGCAATCTGCTCCTGTGATTTGTCTTGCAAAGAATCATATACTTCCCTAGATACCATCGAAGCAATTTGCTCTTCTAGTTGTTTTAGTTGAGCTTTTTGTCCTTGAGATTCTTGCTGGAGAGTGTGATAACTTTCCTGAGATACCATCAAAGCAACTTGCTCCTCTAGTTGCTTGAGTTGAGCAAGTTGTCCTTGAGACTCTGCAATCGCTTTTTTACCTTCTTCTAATTGCTTCTGTAAAGTTTCATAACTTTCTCTTGACACCATAGCACTCATTTGTTCTTCCAAATGTTTAACCTGTGTCATCTGAGATGCCAACTCTTGTTGTAAAGCTTGATAACTTTCCGATAACTGATTTTGTGTTTCTACAGACTCAACTAATGGTTCTGGGACTGTTACTATATCCAATTTCTCATCAGATACTTCATTTGTCTTCAGAGCATTATCTACCGTCTCCGATTGATTTTCCAGATTTGCTTGGAACTGTGCCGCCTCTCTCAAAATTGCAAGGTCCCCTCTAGCAATGCGCTCAATTAACTCAGACCTAGATAAACCAAGTCCAGTTGCTATCTCCTTGAGCCTCTCAGCGCTAGTGGGGGTCAGAGACACGCCGACTTTAACCTTGCTTTCTGAATATGAGGTGGCACCACTACGTTTTTTTGCCATTATAAATCTCCTTGGCCACCATAATGTTTCTAGTATACCGTTTAATGGTATTCCTTAATTAATTATGGTATTCCCTTAAAGAAGGCAGAAGGCAGAAAAGACTGAGCAGAAGGAAAAATTGCTTATGGATAGTCAACGAAAGGATAAAAAGCGGTCGATCTTCAGAGCTTCCCGTAGGATGGGATGACTCCGAAACCTACGCTATATCTATGAGACCAAGAGAAAAGAAGATTCCGTATTTTCGTCGCCTCCTTATTACAGAAGGTACTGAAGTCCGCAGTTCCGACCTTATGACCTACATTCCGCGCGACAAAATGTAGCATAAAATATAAGTCAAAAGTCAACAGTAAGAAAAAAATTATAGTGGTCAATAGGAATCAACAATTCAGTAAGTATTTATGCTTAATATTTGACGAAGAATTTGACTTCTGATCGAGGTAAATGAAGATAATTTATATAGTATAAATATTTAAACAAGCTAGGATTTTATACTAATTTTCATGTTACAAATTGAAGTGCGGAATGTGAGTTATGAGGCTAACTGATAACTGAAGTGACTAACCGAATAATTAAGGTTTAAAGCCTCTCCTTTCAAGGAGAAACAAGCGGTTGAGGGATGGCCCTCGGACCCACTCTTGACAAAGCCACTCTCCTCCCTGGCCGACCATCCACCAAGATCAGAAAAAATTTTCATTATTAGTCAATCCCCTTATTTTCCAGGAGAGGTAATTAGGGCTTGCTGATTCAATATCAAAGCATTGACTGATATTGGTTTGAGGCAATTTATGTCTGGAAAAAGTAGATCGCTTTTCAGCAAACGTAGGTTAAAAAAGTGAGGATTTTCACGCCCTGCACGCAGCCGAAAAATCACTCTGACTATTGTGAATGGCCACTGAATCTGTAATTCCCATTCCTTCTACGTCCTAACTACTCCCTACTCCCTACTCCCTACTCCCTACTCCCTACAAAGAGCAAAAAGACTTTCCATAAGCAAGCCCTAATTATTAATTATTAATTATTAATTATTAATTATTAATTATTAAATCTAACCCCGTTCATCAAATCTTGTATAAAAACCGCCGTTTTTGATCCAGTATTGTTTCAAATCGTGGTGAGGTGTATGAAGACTTGCCTTTGCTTGATAAAGAATTACTTTTCTATGATTACCAATCCAAATTTTCTTAATAGGTTTGACAGATATCAAACTCCCGCCCAATGTTTCAACACATTCTGCAAATCTATCAACTGTAGAATATTCTACTGTCTCAAACAAGAAAAAATTTCCTGAACAGATTAAATGTCTGCTTCTAATCCAGCTTTGCATTTTTTTTTCTGCTATTGGTGGCAACATTTTCTATTAGTCCTCCCTCAAGACTTTTTGATAATTTGTTGCCTTCAATTTTTTATCGGTAATTCATCAGCAAAACTTGTTTGTTTTTCAAACTTTAAACGTCCCGCTTTTGAACCCCAAACCTGTTCGTGTGTATTAACATCCTTTCCTATATCTAAACTTTCCCATGTTTGCTCAGTTAATTCTACTTCACTAACTAAATAAGTCTCACATCCTCTCTTATTAATTAAACATTTATTTCCCGGTTCAACACTCCCTAAAAATTTTTCTCCATCTCGTTTAAAAACCATTGAGCAATTATAACGACGTTCTATATTTTCTGGAGTAATAGTATGTAAAATATCAAGTTCTCTTGCTGCACCTGCATAAAGAATAGAGTCTTTGAGACTATAATTTTCTATGTAAATATGGTCGCCTTTATCTATAAGTTGATGAACTCCTTGACGATATGGACTCCAAAGGTCATAGTCATAAACTTGCTCTGAATAGAAACCTATGCCAGAAAAAAATTGATATGGCAAAGGTCGGAAATAAATATAAATATGAGCATAAAGAACTCGATTGGCAGCAGCTTGTTTTTGGTTACTAAAGCACCCTGCCATCCAACTAGCTAGAGTAATTATATCCTTTGATTTTGTCTGATTTTCTATATGGGAAATAGTCATTTCAGTTATCAGTTATCAGTTATCAATTATCAGTTATCAGTTATCAGTACTTCAAATCTGTTTGCGCAGTATTGAGTAGGAAAGCAGGAGGCTTGAAATACGGAGTTCTACCAAGCGTGAAAAAAGAATGCTATAAAAAGTGCCTCTCAATCATATATGCTTAAAATAGTGGCTTTCGTTCATTTTAGATATTTATATCTATTGTTTTTGCCTTTTTTCCATTTTTTTCTCCTTCTTCCTTCTTCTTCCTTCTTCCTTCTTCCTTCTTCCTTCTTCCTTACCTCTACTATTTGTAACAAACACTTATCACGCTTGGTATTCCATTTTCTCTTGGTCAATTAGATATGGCTCCGAAACCTGCTCTTATCAGATGCTATCCGCGCTCCGCCATCTGGAGACCGCTTTTTATCCCCTTAACAAGGGGAGGCTTAAGACCAGAAATTTTCGGTCATTTTTTACCTTCCCTTTTTTTTATTCAATCGCCAATCTTGAATAACTGACTAATATCATCTCCAGTTGAATACTTATTATTAAGATAGTAGGGAAGGGAGGAAGTAGGGGAGCGGGGGAGTAGGGAAGTAGAGGAGTAGGAAAAATAGTAAAGATTTACTGTTTACAGTGCTTTTCATATTGATGAACCACATCTTCAGACATCAAACCTTGTAGGGACGTTCCATGGAAAATCCCTACTTTGGTCTACCGTACAGGAAAACCGCTGTAAGCAAGAGGATAAGTTTGTTCATCACTAATTATCCGGACATGATATAAAATTATATTTTTTTAGAGTATGTATAATCTTGGTATAGATATTAAATATTAAGTATCTGGGCAAATTGAATTACAAATGACTTTTTGGCAAATCTCAAATTTTCCTGATTCTTTACTACTCTCTATTACCGAATAATTGAGCTAAAAATCCTCTCACTCACCGTGGAAAAACAAAGACAAATTTTCCTTTTATTGAATCAATTCCGTTTTAGGGAGAGGTAATTATCAATTATCCATTATCAATTATTGAACTACCTCAAAAAAAAGACTTTTTCAGCAAACCCCACTTAACTGTAATAGATAAGACTCATGATTCTTCTTCCTTTGATAAAGAACGAATTTCTGATGAAAAAGAAGCAGTTAATACACCTTTACCATCACTCGTTTTAATCAAGGATACTCGAAACCTCAGATTGGGAGTACCAAACCAAATTTTTTCTTCAGCAGCAGCACGGTCATACTCTGTATGTAGAACAAAAGTACCATCTTCAGTAATCTGATACTCTCCCACCGCAGCAATAGTTTCTGCATAACCTTGGGAACGTAATAATTTTCCTTTTTTGAGATTATCTACATCAGGTATTGGCACTAATACACAACTACCTTCAATAACTTCATCATCATCCCAGTCAGACTCCCCTTGCCAACTCATCTTAAAAGGAGAAACAGCTTTAGCAATATCTACTTCACTAGACTTACACAATTCTATGACTTCTGGAGCCATTTTTGGTAAAGAAACAATATCTATTGTGGACCGGACTTCCTCAAAATGACTAAATGCTAAATTATGGCCACTACGTTGCGATCGCCAGTGTCCAATAGAGCGTTCAACAAATTCTACAACATCCATTATCTATCTCGAATAATACTTAATCGGGAACCTGTTTGTTGAAAACAGGCCCCTCTTAAAATAGCAGTCAGCAGTCAGCTCTCAGAGGTCAGCGGTCAGCTCTCAAGGTGTATGATGGGAGATTCAATCCCCCAGAACACCGACACCACGCGCTTTTTCAAATAAGCGTGGGGGACGCCGAACCCGCCGATTTTAGCTGATAGCTAATAGCTTGTTAACCAACTTCAGTAATTTTCAGGATTTGACCACCTGTTTTCTGAATGCTGTTGATTTTTGCAGTTAGCTGCTCGTAAGATACTGTATAAGTTGTTTGACTCCGCTTTACAGTAGGACCAATACCAGTTTTAGTAACTGAGATTTGGAAACGTTTGACTGTATTGCTATAAGGTCCACTTACAGATACAGGTTCTGTAATTTTCGTACCCATATTAGCAGCTAAATCTAAAGTCAATTGGGAAGATTTGTTTCTGTCACTTGTAGCATATCCTCTTTCTAGAGCAAATGTCCGATTAAAGGTGACATTTTTCATGCCAACTACAGTGCTAGTACCTTGTGGATATGGAACAATGTTTTCCCCAAAGTTTTGAATATACTCGTAGCTGTTTGTATAAGAATCAATTTCTGCTTCGTATCCTTGCTCGTTATATATACGAATGTGTTCAGAAATTTCTGCCTGGTCTTGGGGAGCACGACCTAATATATGCTTAAAGTTTAGTTCTATGAATCCATAAGGAGAAGATGATTCAAAAAACAAGGAGAAATATAGGTCTGATTTAGCAACCATATTCACGAATTGACGGACAGAAATTTCTCCATTTCGGAAAAATGATTCGGCGCTAGTTAGACGTTGACTCTCCATTACATGGATATTTCCCAAAACTTGCTTATAAACAGCTCTAATCACTGCTTGTATTTCATCTTCTGTAGCATTAGAACGTAGTTCTATTGGCTCTTTTGTGTCTACCCAAAGTGACATTTTTCACTCCTAATTAATTAAAAAAATTTGATTTTTTTCTATTGATGATGACTGCAGTTTTCATGGTTAATAGCCATTAGTTAAACAAGTACAAACATCATAGCCATCAACCATGAATTACTGCAAAATTCTTGAAAAATTTTACCCTTTATTTATCCTTAATATTGCTAAATTATCACAACTTAATTGTGTTAATTTAACTTTTAGTTATTAGGAATTTAGCAACTAAGCTATTCATGGAAAAGAGCAAACAATTTTCTAATTTTTCGCCCTAGCTAACAGGAGTAATACTAGAAATTACACCACCCTGTTGATGAATCCTTTGGTACTCTTTAGAAAGTTGATCGAAAGGCACCAAAAATACTTGATTACTACGGCGGAATCTGGAAACACGATTTACTACTTTTGAGCGGTAAGCTGTTACTTCAACGCGGTAAACTTTACCACTAGAACTAGCTCCTACTCCATGTCTACTTCTAGCACCTAAAGGTGTATCTTGGAATGACCAACCATCTGAACCACCAGAAGGAGGAACCACTGCCAAAGGTGTTTCTTGAATCACATATTTATTCAAAGCAGGGCTTTTTCCAGACAAACTTCCTTTTAAATCGCTGCTGGAAGCACCTCGTAATAGTTGGAACATATGAGTAAAACCAACCATTTTTTTGCCTGTTTGGGTTTTATAGCCTCGATAATAAGGAACTATATTTTCCCCATAAGCACTATCATACTCCTCACTATCAATGTAGGAATCAATATCAGCTTCAAAACTTCCTTCATCAAGGATATTGCTATGAAACTTCATATCATCGTAACCATTGGGAGCTCGACCTAAAAAGTGCTTGAAGTTTAATTCAATTGCACGATAGCGGGGGCAACTTTCAAAGAACCGAGAACGATACAAGTCAGAGCGTCCAACTTGACGTACAAATTCACGGACAGTAATTTCGCCTTCTTTGAGTTGGGACTCAGGTACAGAGAGTCTTTCACTCTCCATGACGTAGGCATTGCCCAGAACTTGCTTATAGACAGCTCGAATCACAGTTTCTTTTTCTTCTGATGAGCTTCCGGGTAACAGTTCCACGGGTTCTGTCTCTTCAAAAAGGCCAACCCCTAATTGAGATGCTGGTCCAAAAACCATTTGAACTATCTCCTAGGTAAAATCTGGTTTACTGAAAAAATGTATTTTTTAGTTACAAAACTGAAAAATTTTGGCTCATTGCTACAATCTATTCCTGAACCAGGAACTTAGATTGTATAAATTTATGAGCTTATTTCTTTAAGTTTTCTACTTTTTTGGAATATACACTGCTAGCAAGCTCTTAATTATAAAGAATTATCAACTTTTGTAAATCTACAGAAATATATACTAGATTTCTTCTCATTCAAGTTAAGCTAGCAATAATAATTAAGCTCAAAAATTGTTCAGGAGAAATATATCAAAACTTTTTAACTATTAGCAATGAAATATACATACCAATATCGTATATATCCAGCAAACGTGCCAGAACTTAACACTAAACAACTGGCTTCGGGTTTGTCGTTATTGGTACAACAGAATGTTAGGAGAACGTTTTAACTGGTGGGAGCAAAACAGATGTCCTATCAATGCTTATCCTCTGATTTCTCATTTACCTGAATTAAAAGACAAACCAAATTATTACAACCAGAAGAAGCAATTACCAGAACTGAAAAAGGCTACAGTAAAAGTCAAGCATAGTAGTTAATATCTGGATTTTTCCCAACTTTACTCAACAGTTTTGCAGGATGTCTGTAAAAGAGTAGAAACAACATTTTCTAGATTTGTAGCAGGTGATAGTAATAGCAAAAGAAGCGGTAAAACTAGGTTTAAAAGTAAATATAGATATCATTCATTGAACTTTCAAGAGTTCTAATGATTCTTGGTTAAAATTTTCATCAATCAATGGTAAATGGTTATATATTTTAATCCCTAAAATAGGTTTGATTAAGGTCAGAACCCATAGAACAATACCTGAACTAGCCCAAATTAAACAAGTTTCACTAACCAAAAAAACTGATGGCTGGTTGATAAATTTAAGTTTAGAGGATAAATCAATCCCTGAGTTGAAAACTGACAATATTCAACCGACTTGGGAAAACTCTATAGGTTTAGATGCTGTGTTAGACAAAGATATTTATTTAGCCACTTCATAAGGTAATTTATTTCCTTCTCTCAAACCTTTAAGAAGAAATCAAGATAAACTAACCAAAGTATCCCAACGCAAGAACAAACGTAAAAATGTCAGTAAAGCCAGACGCAAAGCACGCAAAACGCGAAGGCAAAATCCATCAAAAAATAGCTAGAAGTCGTCAATATTTCCAGTATAAAACAACTTATAAATTAACTTGGACAGGTAAAAAAGTATTTTTCATAGAAAAGTTAAATCTAGTAGGATTAACTCGCATAAATAAAACCAAACAAGGTGAAAATGGAAAGTATTTACCTAATGGTCAATCGTCCAAGTCTGGGTTAAATAAATCTTGGTTAGATGCTGCATTTAATCAATTCTTTCAAATACTAGGTCAGGTAGCCGAAAAAGCTTTTCATGTCGCGAAGCGAAACGCTAGAGTGATAGAATGCAAACCAAATTATACATCTCAATTACTTTCTTATCCTATCGGAAATAGTGTTTATAGATTGCAGTATCAGAGAATATTTTGATATTGAGGCTACTTTTTAAGTTATTTAATAATAATAACACGTTTTTTTGACTACGGGTTAAAACCCGTCGAGTCGTTTCCATCCACCGCTTAAAAGACGGTGGTTTCCCACTTAACCTATTTTTTATGATGAAGTACTCTACTAATAAGTCTTGCAGCTCAAGATCGCCAAATTTTCAAATTCTTGATCATCAAAATATTCCTGAATGTAAGCAGTTAACCTTGTCATGAATTTAGAATGTTTAGCTTATAGCGTAGGTCATGGAGATGATGGAATATGTCTGCTGGTCCGAATAGGTCCACACCGGATTTTATTAGACTGTGGTATTGCAGATATTTCATTATTAACTAGTACTAATGAAAATAAACAACTATTGCCAGCAGATATAGTTCTATGTACTCACGCACATTCAGACCATGCTCAAGGACTACTTGCACTTCATCAAGCTTTTCCACAGTTACCAATATACGCTAGTGAAGCAACAACTAAACTTTTACCTCTCAATTGGTCAAAATTTACTGTTTCTGAAATCCCTGACTTCTGTCAACCTTTGCCTTGGCACTCACCAATAAAACTTTGTAGTGGTCTAACTGTAGAGCTTTTTCCTGCTGGTCATTTACCTGGAGCAACAGCTTTTCTTCTAACTTATACTGCTGAAGACCATCGAACCTATAAGCTTTTATACACAGGAGATTTATTTCTATCCAATAGTCGTTTAGTTGAAGGTTTACCTTTAGGAGATTTACGAGGACTAAAACCAGATGTTTTAATAATTGAAGGTAGTTATGGTACAGCTCGTTATCCACATCGACGACAGTTAGAAAATCACCTTGCAGAAAGAATATATCAAGCTATTACTTCTGGAATGTCGGTTATTTTGCCTACCCCTGCTTTAGGATTAGGACAAGAATTGTTAATGCTTCTGCGCAGTCATCACTATTTCACAGGTCGCAATCTGGATATTTGGGTTGAGGAACAAGTTGCCCAAGTTTGTGACCTTTATTTACAACTATTACCCCAATTTCCTCCAGCAGTTAAAAATTTTGCTCAACATCAATCTTTATTTTGGGACGAAAAGGTAAGACCCCGCGTGCTGAGGCAGTTACCAGGAAAATTTCCTTCTGGAGAAAAACCTTATATTCTCATTGCGGATCGGGATACTGATTTGAGTCAATATATAAATAATCAAGATAATTCTTTTGTTGTGTTAGCACCTGAAACACCAGGAAAAATTTCACAAGAGTTAAATTTTGTTCATACTGAAACATATCTTCTCACCGATCATTGTGATGGACTGGGAACCACACAGTTAATTCACAACTTACGTCCTCAACATATAGTTTTTGTTCATGGCAGTCCTAGTTATATAGCTGACCTGACTAATCTTGAAGAGTTACGCAACCGTTATCAACTCCACTCTCCAGATAATGGTGCTTTGGTAGAGTTACCAATTGGTGATACATTTATAGTACCTACATTACCTGAAACTAATTATGAGGGAGAATTAACTGAGTTGGACACAGAGGTAATAGTTTCTTTACCTCAGAGCATTACAAATGATAGTCGTTGGCCAATTTTTGCTGATACAGGTATTGTTGAAGTCCGTTGGCAAGGAGAAGAGTTGGTTATGAGAGGGATTTCTCAACGACAACTTCTTTATCAGACTGGCGATCGCTTTATTTCTCCTGAGTTAGATTGTTGCGGTAATTGTTTATATTATCGAGGACAACATTGCTCAAATCCTACTTCAGCTCTATATGGATTTAGGGTAACATCTGATGGCTACTGTCCTATGTTTAAGTCCCTTCATTTTCCTTCTACTGAATAAATAGAATAAAATGATTAATTGATCAAGCTACATTATATAAAAATACCTTTGCATTTAACGACCAGAAACCAGTTAAAGACATATTAATATCATATCTTAAATATTATTCCTGCTGATTTGATTCTGGGTAGTGATTGCGAATTCTTTCAGCTTCTGGACAATCTTCAGATACTAGAGGTTCTATATTATTCCTTGGTACAGATGCTAATTTTTGGGTAATCGCCCCTATACTTTCTAAACGTACCATTTCTTCCCAAGAACAGATTTCATCATCTTCATCTGTTTCATAGCGTATAGTTACTAAATCTCCCTCTATATCTAATATCTTTGCTTTTTCAACCCAACGCTGCTGATCTCGCAAAAAAATACAGACTTCACGACCATCACAACAAATTTGATATATCTTGCGTTGTAGCATTGGCTTTCTATACTCCCAGTCAATAAGTTTGATCAAATATACTTACAGAAGACTATTTACTGAAAATGTTGGCAAAAACAAATTTTTTCTCTAAGCTTGTTTAGTTTAGTGGACACTCAAAACTATATTTAAGGTCTATGACTAGCATGACTACCATCAAAACATAACTCCCACCAAGGAATTATTAGAAGAGAAATTAATTTTTCAGCTTGCCACATTAAAAGGTAATAAGAAGTGCTGTTAGTTTGTAATACTACTACATTAAACATTCACTCCTGGAGATATTGTAACTTAAATATCAGTTTTTAGAACAACTTGTTGCCCTGATATGCAATTTAAGAATATTTACTATACTGTTATACTTGATTTTCATTAGAGTTGTCGCTAAATAAAGGGAAAAAATCACTCTAACCTAGACAGAGCAATAATTCCAATATTTTTTGCTATCCAATAGCTACAATCCTTACATAACAAGGTTTTTGGGGGATTTTTAAGTTATAAAGCGACAAGTCTATTATTTTTAATTCTACTATACAACAGTAATTGATAATGAAAGTCAAACTACCTACTTCTATTTTAGTCTTATTAAAGCTTTTAGCTGATTAACTCAATTAACTTTAGATAATTTTTTAATTTTCTAGGGCGTGTCATCAATTAAAAAATTGACAAGTAGGGGTATTGTGTGCTGTAGGTCGATAGCGATCGCTATGCTAATAAAATGACTGAAGCTGCCAAATAAATTGCTCCCAGGAAGTTAACGGAACGTTGATCGTATCTAGTAGCGATCGCTCTATATTGTTTGAGAAGGCGCGAAAAAATTTTCTATCAGATGACGTGCTTTGTAGAGTATCTCATCGTAATTACGGAGTTCACGCGCGATTTTTTTTCGGAGGAATTACTACCTCTATGCCTCTCTCAGTTAAAGGCCTAATTACCCTCGAAATGAGCATCATCAGCTTGATCTCCTAAAACTGCCTCTGCTTCTACCATCGGTAATAAAACATCCGCCCCATCCAAGTCGGATCCTTGGCCTGGAGTTAAAAAAAACGAGTAGGATTACCCAGAGCATCTACTACTCCATGTATCTTGGTACTCAACCCTCCTTTGCTACGGCCAATATTTTCCTGTTCTGCACTACTGTATGCGGCTCCTGCACTGTGTTGATGAGGGCGAAGGATAGTAGCATCAATCATGGCATATTCATTGTCTGCATCTTCGGCTAAAGCGTGAAATACTCTTTCCCAGACCCCTGAGCGACTCCAACGGCTAAAACGGGTATGGATAAGGCGGAAGTCCCCAAATCTTTCTGGTAATATCAAATCCGTTTAATTCGGCACGTAAAAAATGTTCCATCTTCAACCATTACCAAATATTTCCCCATCTCCCCATCTCCCCATCTCCCCATCTCCCCATCCCCCCATCCCTCCATCCCTCCATCTAATTACACCGATGCTACCGGATTTGATATAAGTTCCTGGTTCGGAATTCCAGCTCTATATCTGTATAAAACAGCTTCTATAGCGCTGTGCGCAGGCAACAGGCAACAGGCAACAGCTCATCTGGGGGAATAAAAGACCGATAATACAAAACTTTTAGCTATTGGACAGTTCTTGTAATTTGTAAATATGCCAGCGCACATTGCTATACAAACAGACGGTTGTCCTTTGCTGTCCTTCCGGCCGTCCCTTGACGTCCTGGTAGTAAATTTTGAATCCGTTCCCATTGATCGTCCCGCAAGCCATAACGTTTAGTCATTTAAAGAGTCCTATGCATGTTATTCCTGTAATTATTTTTCGTAAACACACTATACCTCTAATGTCAACCTCTTTAATTGATGACACGCCCTAGTCAGATTCTACAATCTGAGGACAACATGGTAACATTTGCATGACTGATGGTCATCATTGCCCATACAATCACTAATTGCTGATTTGTTCATATCTTAAAAATAAATAAACTTAAATTCATGGGCTACTATAAAACTTAAAATTTCATAAGGCATAATTGCCAAATCATCAAAACTATAATTTATAAATTGAAGCTATATATACTTATATTATGGTATTCCTAAACAGGTAAAAATGCATTATGATGAATGAAGTAACAAATCGCTCCAATGTTATTTTCTAGCTTTTTGGAAAAGGAGATAGTCTTTCTGAGCAAGGGAGAAATCCTTTGGCATAAAGTATTATTTAGTAGCTCAATGTAACTTGTTGATCGAGTTTCTTTTCCTAGAGTCTGATGTCCCTTGCTGGGAAAAATCTCTTGATAACCAGACCAAAAATCTGTGTAACAAACAGCACATTGTCTATACACTTGTGGTAGCATATAGACATATCCAGAAAAGAGGCAATAGGCAACAGCTGATCTGGCAAAAGGGAGAAATAATTGATAATTTATGGATAAGAATTGATTTTATTTTTGATTTTTACCAGATGTGTAATAGGGCACTCCGCCACGCTCCGCGAACGTCATAATCCTTCTGCCCTCTCAATACCTTGGGAGTCGATATACACTCCTACAATATCTCGAGTCACAAAATCTATAGCTAACCAAACCCATTGCTTTTTTCCTTTATGTCCAACGAATGACCACATCTCATCACATTGGATGGTCATATGTCCTTTTTTTGACTCCCACTTTTACCTGTATGGGTACTATTTGATCAAGGTGATTCACATATCTTTGTCACCAAGGCTCAGAGACTTCCGTGAAGCGAGCAATAGCAGCTAAGGGTAGCAATTCTTGCAAGAGTTTATCAATCAACTCTTTAATTTCTTGGTTAGTCATCTCCTCCTTGGGGATTTTGGACAAATTGTCGGCCAAAGTCTCAGCATCTAAAGTTTTGCTTGCCAACCGTGAATTTTACCGTTCTTGACAATCTGGTTTGAGGTACAGTTGGGACAAGATATAATATTATTGACATCAGATCAACACACTATATTTTGGATATTTTCCTTCTATCCTTACATATTTAGGACTACCTATATTATTTATATCTTTAAGTATCTTCCTGATTTAATTCTTTAAATATTTTTTTTTGACTTCCATACTAAACTACAGATAATTTTTGTCATAAATATTAAAATTGTTGTTTAACCTATGTCAATTTTACTGATACAGACTTAGGCAAAACTTACGACCGGAGTCAGGATGACATACTTGTTTAGACAAAATACAGTATTGTTGATTTTTTCAAACTTTTGTACCTACTATCTGAAAGCTTTAACTATTAGGTTAAAATATGACTTACACACCTACTTTAACTCCACCATCTCTTTTAGAATTAGCACGATCCGGTGATTTTAAGGCAATTAGTTACTGGATAAATAAAGAATTAAAACCTCAAGGGATATCAGCTCGTGTAGCTAAAGAAACCACTGGATATTTACAAGTTTTAGTAGAGTTTCAGAAGGAACCTCCAACAGAGAAATTAATCAAGTTTATTTGTCAGCAACTTTATCAACTTAATTCTCCTTTGCTAGAAAGAGTAAACATTATAGGACGTTTTAGGGGTTCACCCAATATCCTCTGGAAACAATCTGTTAGAATTCCACTAAAAAGAACATTAAATAATCAATCTAATATTCCCACCAAAAGTAATAATTTTAAATTTCAAATATTCCGCTCTTTCATATTAATAGGTTCAGTGGTGGCTACCTTTATATTGGGTTGTTGGGTAAGTTATTATGAAGTGCTAGTGCGAAATTCAATTTCATCAGTGGAAACTGCTGCTGGAAAAGTACGAGTAATTAATGATATAAAACTCACAAACCCAAACGACCCTACGGTTACCTTAATGTTTGGTGGAGATGTCAATTTATCTCATCCAGTTTCTGATGTAGTAAAAGAGGATTATAAGTTACCTTTTGCCAAAATGGATGAGTATAGAAAAGCTGATCTGGCAATGGTTAATCTGGAAAATCCTCTGACTCGTTCTACCATCAATAGTACAAACAGTCAGAATAAACTAGCAGTAGATTCTAACTATGTCAATGTCTTGACTTCTGGAGGAGTGGATCTAGTGAATTTGGCCAACGACCATAATAAGGCCAATAACCAACAAAGCTTAGTTGAAACAATAGATATTCTAGAGCAGGCAAATATTCACTCTGTAGGAGCGGGCAAAACAAAAGATGAGGCCAGAAAACCCAAGATTATTAAGGTTAAAGGCCAAAAGATTGCCTACCTAAGCTATGATGATACAGATATTCAACCAAATGCTGGGATAGTAGGAGTTAACAGTCGCCATAAAGACCAGATAGCTACAGATATTCAAATTCTGAGAAAGCAGGTAGACTGGATTATTGTTAACTATCACTGGGGAGTAAAATTATCAGAATATCCTGGAGACTGGCAAATGGATATAGCTAGGTCAACAATCGATCAAGGTGCTGATTTAGTTGTAGGACATCATCCTAAGGTATTGCAGGGGGCAGAAATTTATAAGGGGCAACCTATTATATATTCTTTGGGTAATTTGATTTCTGGAGATACTTCTAATCAAGAGAGTGATTATGACACAGCAATCTTGAAAGTCTCTTTAAAACCAGGCAAAATGAAGATTGAGTTTTTGCCGATAGTGGTGAGCAAATACCAACCTCAAGTTGTTGTAGGTAAAAAAGGAGAGGAAATTCTCAGCCACATTGCTCAAATTTCTAGTGTTTTCCATCAACCCATGAGAACCCCTCTCAAGATAGATAAGATCGATTCTTCTGTAAAGTTTGCTGGTAGTGACTCTAGTCCAAGTAGATCGAACTCTAATATTTTATCAACTCCAACTTTACCTGAGTTGCCACCTAAACCTAGAAGTATAGAAAATGAGCAAAATTCCACAGATGACTCTCAGAATTTGTCTGAAGGAGAAGCTAGTGTAGATAGTCAGAATAGCTTTTCTTTACCACCAATATTAAATCCTGAAGCAACTGCTAAAGAAGAAAGAGAACCTTTTATAAAAAAACCTTTTATCAAGGAACCTTTTATTGAATTGCCACGTTTAAGAATTTAATTAAAATCATACAAACATTAATAACTATAATAACTATTGCTAGATACTTTGTTTTTTCTATTCAATTATTCCTGTTCAATGATGATGAAAATACGAGGTATAGAATGACGTAGAGTAAAGTGCAAAATGAAAATATTATCTAAAAAAAATTGATGGTATATCGGAAGTTACTATACTGTAATCATATAAAAACTAGAGGTCTAAATAATTATTGGGCAAATAACCAAAAAAGTTGACTTTTATTTCTAGTTATCATCACCCTATGCCCAATATTAAATAATCAATTCCTGAATTAAAAACTGTGTTTGCCATCGCACTTCAACAAAAACAATACAAGACTTATACCCTCTCTGATTTAGGATTTAATTCTAGTATAAATGTCGTTCCAGAGAGAGGAGGAATAATTACAAGTTGGTGTATTAATAATCAGGAGCTACTTTACTGTGATTCCAAAAGGTTAGAAAATCCAGAATTAATAGTAAGAGGTGGTATACCTATCCTGTTTCCCATTTGTGGCAACTTGCCTAATAACATATACAAATATAATGGTAATAGTTACTCTCTCAGACAACATGGATTTGCACGAGAACTACCTTGGGAAGTCATAGAAAAGTCTACTCAAGACCGAGCTTCAATAACTCTAGTTTTAACCAGTAATAGATTCACAAAAACTGTTTATCCCTTTGATTTTAAATTAACTTTTACTTATCAAATCAAAGGTAATTCTATAGAAATATTCCAAGTTTACACCAATTTGAACAATACACAAAGGATGCCATTTTCAACAGGACTACATCCTTATTTCTTTGCTCCAAACAAGTATCAGCTTCACTTTGATATCCCTTCAATGCAATATGTGGAACCAAAAACAGGAATCGTCCACTATAATAATGGTAAATTTGATCTTAATCAAGATGAAGTGAATGCAATATTTGAAAAATTAACAGGGTTGGCCACTACAGTCTACGATCGAAGTCGTGGTCTCAAGATTCTTCTGAGTTATACATCTTCTTATTCAACTATGGCTTTCTGGACGGTTAAAAATGAAGAATTTTATTGTTTAGAACCATGGACAGCTACTCCAAATTCCCTAAATACAGGTTCTCATTTGATTGATTTAGAGCCTGGGTCTTCCTGTGAAATGCTAGTTAGGCTCACTGCAACATTTTTGTAATGCTTGCATATTATATATTTGGTAGTGGTAAACAAGTAATGATTTTACCGAAAAATTGGGTTTAAAGCCTTGCCCTTTTAGGGCAACTTTGTGTTATACTAGAATTTGTGTTATACTAGAAAAAGTTGGAAGGTATTCAACCACTCTAAAAACCTAGCTACTAATACTAGAACTAGCACCTTAAAACTGCGGTCAGACCCCGCGTCGCCGTCAGGCGCAAGGAAATGTTGACCAAGAGAAGACAAGAGAAGAGTTATAGTTTTTTTGACAGTAATGCTTGTGCATGGAAAAACTCTAAGCATCAAGTATCAGAGAACCAAAGTTTTGAGGTTTGAACTGTACCGTAGGGCATAATTCCACAGGATATTGATAGCGCAGCTCCTCCGCAGGAGGCAATAGAGCAAACCCTTGAGAAGAAAACCATCTCTGGCTTAGATATCACTTGCATATCTGATTTAAGTGGACTCATTGTTGGCGTAGCCTTGCTTCAGCAAACCAAGAATCCTGGTTTCAGGAGAATCCCGGCCCCTTCAGGCCTGAGAGGATGTCAAATATTTAGAACTATCATATAGCAATTCCCATACTTGTGAGGTACAAAATTCGTTTGTTGCGCGGGAGTAGAGAGCAGGCAGTAGGTAGTAAGTAATAGAAAAGAAGAAAAATAACTGTACTTGAGTAACTTGATAAACGCTATATATAGAGCTGTGCGCAGGCAACAGGCAATAGGGGCAATAAAAAGCCGATAATATAAGAATTTTAGCTATTGGGCAGTTCCTGCAATTTGTAAATATACTACCGCACACTGCTACATTTAATAGTTAGTGAGATTAGTGTTGATTTGTCCCTTAGGTATGAACTTAATTATGTTATAGAGAAGAACTAAATTGTCCATAAAGGTTTCACAATATCTCAAATTTTTTTCTGAAAGCTATTGCAATATTAATTATGACTATGCTATACTTAGCGGAAGTGTGAAATAAAACAAAATTAATAGGGGTCGCTAGCTCAACGGTAGAGTACTCGGCTTTTAACCGATTTGTTCCGGGTTCGAATCCCGGGCGACCCACTAATGTTAAAATCTTAAAAATAATTAATTCAGAGCTTCACCACTGCTCTATAAAATTTCTGCCTTTATACTTATCAAAATAATTGGGGCTTGCTGAATAAAGCTAAAAGTCAGGATAGCTAAGGTAATGGAGCTTTTGATATTCAGTTTATCTCTAAGTTTATGGCTCTTATTGGCATCAATTTACTGAAATTTTCTGCTGAAAATCAAGAAGATTTCTTCACATAAAATGGCTGAAACCATTGCCTGTTCCTCCATCTCCGCGTCCCCGTGTCTCTGCGTCCCCATGTCCTACCCCCACCAACCAATTTTTTCAGCAGACCCTAATTGGGTCGCGCAGCCCCGTCTTTTAAGACGAAATATTTTTGGAGCTTTGCTCAAATCCCCGTTACAAAAATCACTTCTGACTTATAACTTCTGACTTTTGACTTCGTTAAAGCGGTAGATATTATTTGCCATAATAATTTTTATATCTAAAATATTATATTGATAGACAGAATCTTCAATTTGTCTTAATATTGTCGTAAGATTTAAACTTAAGTAAATCAAATTTACCCATCGGCTAATAACAAAAAATATAGGAGGACAAGGTATGGCTATCGTACCAATGCGGTTATTATTAGACCACGCAGCAGAAAACGGTTATGGAATTCCTGCATATAATGTCAACAACATGGAGCAAATTCAGTCCATTATGCAGGCGGCTGATGAAACAAACAGTCCTGTAATTCTCCAAGCTTCTCGTGGAGCGCGTAAGTATGCTGGTGAAATTTTTCTACGTCACTTAATTATAGCCGCCGTAGAGACATATCCTCATATTCCCATCGCCATGCACCAAGACCATGGTAATGCACCCTCTACTTGCTATTCTGCTATGCGCCATGGTTTCACTAGCGTGATGATGGACGGCTCTCTAGAGGCAGATGCTAAGACTCCTGCTAGCTTCGACTATAACGTTAATGTTACTGCTGAAGTAGTTAAAGTTGCTCACTCCATTGGTGTAAGTGTCGAAGGAGAACTAGGTTGCTTAGGTTCTCTAGAAACTGGCATGGGCGATAAAGAAGATGGTCATGGTGCAGAAGGTGTCCTTTCTCGCGAACAACTTTTGACAGACCCAGATGAAGCAGTAGAATTTGTAGAACGTACCCAAGTAGATGCTCTAGCAGTTGCTATTGGTACTAGCCATGGTGCTTACAAGTTTACCCGTAAGCCTACAGGAGAAATTCTAGCTATTAGCCGTATTGAAGAAATTCACCGTCGCCTACCCAATACTCACTTGGTTATGCATGGTTCTTCTTCTGTACCTCAAGACTTGTTGGAAATGATCAACAAATATGGTGGTTCAATTCCAGAAACCTATGGTGTACCTGTAGAAGAAATTCAAAAAGGAATCAAGAGTGGTGTTCGTAAGGTAAACATCGATACTGATAACCGTTTGGCCATTACTGCTGCTATTCGTGAAGCTGCTGCTCAAGATCCTTCTAACTTTGACCCTCGTCACTTTATGAAGCCTTCTATCAAGTACATGAAACAGGTTTGTGCTGATCGCTATCAACAATTTGGTACTGCTGGTAACGCTAGCAAAATTAAGGTTCAAACTTTGGATGAGTTTGCTGCTAAATATGCTAGTGGAGAATTAGCTGCTACTACTAAAAAGGCTGTAGCAGTCTAGTTGATAACAAAATCAGAATTCTACATTTAAGCTTCTGAAATATTTAATTAGTTTAATTGATGAGAAGCCCTGAAAATAATTAGGGTTTCTCATTTTTTTTTAGCATTCTTAACTGCTCGATTAACAAACCCACTAATTTATTTAATTTAATTAATTATTCGTACATTGCTCGTGAATTCCCCCCTGTTTACAAATGTAATTAATTTGATTAGGATCTAAGTTTTTGGCAAAATTAAAATTAACTCCCCTTAAATAATCGGATTTGAATGTATCAAGTGGACTGGCCAAAAATTGATCTAATTGAGCCGGTTTTGGAGTTACTAATTTGGCTCCTTTTAAATCAGTTCCACTCAAATTTGCTCCTCGTAAATCTGCCAAACTCAAATCTGCGTTTCGTAAATTAGCATTCTGTAGTTGAGCATTCCGAAAATTAACATTAGTTAGTTGGGCCAAACTCAAATCTGCTTTTCTCAAATTACTTTTACTGAAGTTTGCCCCTGATAAATTTGCTCCTTGCCAATTAGACTCCATTAAATTAGATGATTGAAAGCTAGCTCCTTCAGCCTTAACTTTACTTAAATGAGCTCTGTGTAAATTAGCTTCTGATAAATTAGCACTTCCTAAATCTGCACCAGTCAAACTTGCTTCTGTTAAATTTGCTCGCTGTAAATCAGTTTCAATTAACTTAGCACTGCTTAAGTTTGCTTCTGCCAGAATCGAATCAGGCATTTTTGCTTTATTTAGAATTGCTCTAAATAAGTCTGCACGCTTCATCACCACTGGGCCAAATACCGCACCCGTTAAATTGGTTTCTATCAGATTTGCTCCACTCAAATCAGCAATCAAATCGTCAAAAGTTCCTAAGCGATTATCTTTTCCTGGTCCATAAAAGCGACTATTCTTAAAACTAGCCTGATTAAGAGTAGCGCCTCTAAATTTCACTCCAGACAAATCAGTATTTTCTAATATCAAAGTAAAGCTAGCAGGGCCAGAAGTTATCTGACCTAAATCAACGCCACTTAAGTCAGCCTCTTTAACCGACCCACTGTAAACTTTGAGGACTTTAGCGATCGCCTTTTGAGTAGCTCGTAGTCGCAGAGATACCAGAAGCTGTTCTTGAGAGTTGCCTCCATAACTTAGAGAATCTAGATCATTTTTGAGGGCTTGATTTAAGCGATGTAGTTCCGGTATTACCGTTGGTCCAGCACTAACTAAAGATTGTTGAATTCCATCAAGTATACTTGGTTCATTTTCTTGCCCCAACAAATCAACTAATAATGGTATGGCACGAGGATCTTTAGTAGAACCCAAAGCTAAAACTGCCACTTGTCGTTGCTGAGGTTTACTCGAAGTCAGGGACAACTTATTCACAAGAGCCAGAAACATATCATTATCTTGTTGTTTAAACTCCCGCCAATTTGCTTGATTTTGAATATAAACATGAGTACCAAAAATTGTCCCCAAAACCGAGACCATACCTAAAGCAGTTATCATCAGTAAAGTCATACCTGGATTTTTTCGCATCCAAGGCCAAAGATGAAAACCTTCTGATTTTTTGTGAGTAGTAACAATTGCTGCTATTGAAGCTTGTGTCTGAGTATCGATAAAATTAAAAGGATTAGAATCTAATTGGCCAGAGCGAGCATCTACAACAAAAGTGTCTACTAATTGATCGTGTCCTGTGCGGCGTAGTTTATTGAAACGAATCAAAGAAATATCACCTAGTAATGCTAACCCTGACAATGCTAATAGAATTGCTAAAGAAGGAAATGCCCCAGTTAGATACCAAATCAAGTAGGCAGTTCCCATAGGTAATCCCCATTTAGCAAAACCCTCACGGACTAGGGTTCTTCTCAAGCCTGGAGAAGTTCCTAAAGCTGTCACAACTCTGATTTCAAACCAACGCTTAGGCAATGTTTGACCTGTTCTAGCTAACAAAAATAATTGCCAACCTACAATTGCTAAAGGAGCTAATAATGCTCCAGACCAAAATAGATTAGCCAGAGGTGTTACTTTCTGATCACGGTTTCGTAAAGGAATTCCTAAAGTATTGGCAATTGCTTCTGTGGTGGTTGCTACTACTGGGTTGAGAGGAACAGATTTGTTGCCTATATTACCCAAGTGACCAAGCCAAAATGGAACTATTCCACTAAGAACAACCAGGGATACTTCTGTAGTCCAAGCACCACATCTACGGACCCAGATAGGTAATTGCTGGGATTTTTGTTGCCACGATGCCTCTGTGTTATTACTATTATTGATATCTGAAATATCTGAACCAAAAGTTGGGCTTGTCATATTGATGTGCTTACTCTAGTATTCTCAACTTTTAGACTAATTATTTTGCACCGTTAAGTATGGTATTACTATTAAGGCCACCTGTTTTCACCCTTTTTTTTAGTTTCCTAACTAGGAACAAATAAGGAGCTAATATCACATTTAAGCTGGTTCTATATTTATTTTCCCATACTTTCCAAACTTATCCGTTATGTCTAAATTTTATTAACAGATAAAACCTGTAATCAATTCATACAGTGCTGGTAACCGATCGCATAAATACTATATACTATTATTGTTTTGTGGTCAAACTAATTTTGATACTTTATTTCACACTACACTAGGTAAATACTATAACTAATCTAATTGAGCAAATTTTACTCAGACTAAGACTGCCAATAAATCTAGTATTCGTCTTTATTTATATATTTTTTAATGTATCAATAATACCTATATTTTTGAGTATTTATTAATAGTTTGCAGCAATAATCATAATTCATTTCTGTCTTTCACCTTCATATTTACCTGTTTCTGAATAATTAGGTAAGAATAAAAATTTATATCCTATATAAATCGCTCCTCCAAACACAGCTATAGTAATTAACAAAGAAACTAAACTGATAATCGCCTCTAATATTTTGATTATGAATAGAGGAATAATAATTAAACTTATAATTTTTGCCCATTGAGGAAGTTCCTTAAACCATTCTAACAATTGGTAATAAAAACCTTGAATAGACTTAAAAATATTAGATAGAGGGATCAATACATTTGGTACATATCCCTGGTCTACTTCGGGATTTTTTTTAAAGTTATTATTGTTGTAATTATTCATCTAAAAAAAGTTTTACTTTAACTCATCAAATTATAGATAATATTTGCTCAGGAATAATTATATACCAGAAGGAAGAAGGAAGAAAAAAGGAAAAATCTTACGTTGTCTGAGTTTTAAGCTTTTGATCTGTCCTAACCTTTCCTTCGACTACTATAAATTCTCAATATTCTATATTTTTATCTAAAATATAGAATATTGAGATGATTGACCAAGTATAGCCCTACGCGCAAGTCAGAAGTCAGAAGTCAGTACGGGTGAATGGCCATTCGCCCGTGCATACGTAATCTATGACTGGGTTGGAGCATTTAGGAATGTCCTAAGTTCTGCTTCGACTGCTACATCAGGAAATAACAAAAAATTAAATATCCAATTTTTGGCATAGCTGTTTCATTAAGGCTGAAACTTATTGGGGGGAGTGAGTTTTAGAGGTATGGGTTGGTGGGGGATATGGGAAAATGCAAACCCCCAAACAGTTAATTCAACCCATAAAAAAGTTGTAGTTTTTCTCTACACTTCCCATACTCCCAACACCCAGGTAATCTATAAAGAATGAAATAGCCCTGGATTTTTGGACTGCCTCCTTACTTGGTCAAACTTATGGCTCCCCTACCCTGCTCTCCTGCTTTCAGTTGAATAGGATTTTTTGATTTGGAAGCCAAAGTTAAGTATTTAACCACTCTTGCTCTTGCCGTACTACTTTTAGTATTAAAGATTGACGTGCAAAATATAAAGTAGGATAAAATTCTCTGCAAGCCTATCCGATTACTTAAAGATTCTGTAAAGAACCAACCTAAAAGTTGCAATCGTCGATCAACTTATGCCAAAATAAAACAGATTGGCTAAGAGTATAGTAAAAAAAATTACCACCTCATAGTTGAAAACCCACTTATTGCAGCGCTTTATCAAGCTTTGAGGCTCAAGCAAAATAAGTAAATGTCACTAAAATTACATTATAATAGGTGTATTACTCAGGATAAATCATCTAAAGTAAAATCCTAAGTCCAATCCAGATAACCAAATAATATCTGAATACATAAAATGAGCCAATACTTCTCCTATTCTAATGAGTGAGACAGTGAAATATTCCACCCTAATAGACCTACTTCAGACTTTATCAGCAGAACAACCAGAAAAACTAGCATACACTTTTTTGGTTGACGGCAAAAAAGAAGGGGAAAACTTTACCTATGCTTCACTAGAGCATCGAGTACGAGCTATTGCAGCATTTTTACAGAAAAATGAAGTCAAAGGAGAGCGAGGTTTACTACTCTATCCACAAGGACTAGAAGCAATAGCAGCTTTCTGTGGTTGTCTATACTCTGGAGTTATCGCAATTCCAGTACCTCCTCCAGAAGCAGGTCGTCTCAAACGAACCTTGCCTAGACTCAGAGCTATAGTTCAAGATGCTCAAGCTTCCCTAGTTCTCACGACGGCCACAATTATTTCCCTTGTGGAAGAAGTGGCTGATGAATTTCCTGAGTTCGAGACAATGCGCTGGATAGATACTGAATCTGTTGATTTAGAAATAGCTCAGGAATGGAAAGATCCAGGTATTACTGGCGATACACTAGCGTATTTGCAGTATACCTCTGGTTCTACTTCTACTCCAAAAGGGGTAATGCTGACCCACAAAAACTTAATTCACCACTTAAGCTATCTACAGAGAGCTTGTGGGTACACACCAGAAAGCAAAACTATTACCTGGATGCCTTTCTTCCATGATTATGGGTTAGTGGAAGGAATGATGGAACCCCTATACAACGGAACTCCATGCTACATAATGTCCCCATTCTCATTTGTGAAGCAACCTCTGAGATGGCTGCAAGCTCTGTCAAATTATAAAGCGACCCACTCTCAAGCACCTAACTTTGCTTATGACCTTTGTGTTCGCCGAGTTAAGCCAAAACAACTATCTACTTTAGACCTTAGTAATTGGGAAGCAGCAGGTAATGCAGCAGAACCTATTAACCCAAAAGTTATGGAGAGTTTCTACAAAACTTTCTCAGCTTGTGGTTTTCGTTGGAATGCTTTTGCTCCATGTTATGGACTAGCAGAAGATACTTTACTGGTTTCAGCTAAACCTAAACTCACAGAACCCGTACTTTGCACTATAGATGCAACTGCTCTAGTAGAAAAAAATAAAATTGTAAAAGTTTCTCCCGATGCAGCAGGGGTAAGAGCTTATCCATCTTGTGGTCGCTTAGTTTGTGAAACTCAGGTAGCCATTGTCAATCCAGAAACTTTAGCAAAATGTGCTACTGATGAAGTGGGAGAGATTTGGGTATCGGACCCCAGTGTAGCTCAAGGATACTGGGAACGCCCGGAAGCTACCAAGGAAACATTCCAAGGTTACATCAAAGATAGTGGAGAGGGTCCGTTTTTGCGGACTGGAGACATGGGATTTATGAAAGATGGGGAGTTGTATATTACGGGTAGGATTAAAGATTTAATTATTATCCGAGGTACAAATCACTATCCCCAAGATATTGAGTGGACAGTACAACAGGTTCATCCGGCACTTCGTCCAGATTATGGTGCTGCTTTTTCAGTCGAAGTTAGGGGTGATGAACATTTAGTCATTGTTCAAGAGGTAGAACGTCGCACTCAAGATTTGGATACGGAGAAAGTCATCAATGATATCCGCCAAGCTGTTTCAGAAGACCATGAATTACAAGCTTATGCTGTAATTTTGGCTAAGTCAGGAAATATTCTTAAGACTGCTAGTGGCAAGATTCAACGTCGTGCTTGTCGTTCCAATTTTTTGGCCGGAACCCTAGACGTGATATCTGACTGGAGTGAAAATCCTCAACTAACCTCCAAGTATCGAAAGTTACAAGAAGAAGTTGAGTCATTAGCATCCCAAATGAAAAATAGCTAGAAATTAAACCTAGATAAATAGGAGATTTAGCATGGATAAACTCAAGCAATATTGGGTAGCTGAAGAGTTAGAGCGTGCTCTTGGCGATCCACAAAATCCAGACAGTACAATGTCTTTCAAGAGAGTAATTGAAATTGATGAGAGTGAAGAATTTCCACACCAGGAAATTGAATGGCTCTATAATTGGAAGCTACAACATCACTATATCCCTGTTAATTGTGGGGGGGAGTTTACTTCTTTTGAAGAGTTTGTGGCCTTCGTTAGAGTTTTGTGTAGACGCGACCAAACAATTGGAATTGCTTTTACTACCTTATTTTGGTCTTTTATTACCTGGATGGCAGGTACGGACGAACAAAAGCAAAAGTTAGCAACCTATATTAAAGATGAACATGGGGCAATGTGCCTTGGTTACTCAGAGAAGGAACATGGTGCAGACCTAATTGGTGGAGATTTGAACGCAACAAAAGTTCCTGGAGGTTATCTACTTAATGGGGAAAAGTGGCCGATAAATCGTGCAACTATTTCTGGAGTTTCTTATATATTAGCAAAGACAGACCAAGAGGATGGAGGAGCTAGAGGTCTGTCTTTATTTATGGTAGAAAAAAGCCGACTAGACCCAGCAAATTACTACAATTTACCAAAAATCCTTACCCACGGAATTCGTGCTTCTGATATGAGTGGGATAGGTTTTAAGGATTGCTTTGTTCCTGAAGATATGTTGATTAAGGGAGAAGGATCCGGTCTAGAAGTAGCTCTGAAAGGATTTCAAATTACCAGAACTTTGTGTGCAGCTTTTTCTCTTGGAGCTGCTGACACAGCCTTAAGAACTACATTAAAATTTGCGATCAATCGAGTTGTTTACAACAAAAAAGTTTTAGATATTCCTCAACCTCGCAGAACTTTGACTGAAGCTTTTTTAGACATCTTAATTGGTGATTGTGAAACAATTGGAGCAGCGAGAGGATTTCATGTTGTTCCTGGACAATTTAGTGTCTGGGGTGCAGTGGTGAAATATTTTGTTACTACTCAGCTAGAAACGATGATTAATAATATTTCAGTGGTGTTAGGTTCTCGTTTTTATATGCGGGAAGAACATGACTGGGGAATGTTTCAAAAAGTGCTGAGAGATAACTCAATTATTAGTGTATTTGATGGTAGTACAGTTGTTAATTTGCATTCTCTAATTTTACAGTTTCGTCAGTTAACAAAACAACGTTCTAGACGGAATTATGCTAAGATGGAAGCAATTAAATCTCGTCTGGAAATAATCTTTTCCTTGGAGAAACAATTGCCTACTTTTGAACCAGAAAAACTGGAAATTGTAGGACGGGGATCTGATGATGCTTTACAAGGATTAGAAATTGCTTTAGAACAGTTAAAAGCTTTAAAAACTGCTAACATAAATACTAAAGTTTTAGAGCAAATTACTACACTGACTGAGTGTGTTATTGAAGAAGTAAACGCTCACGACCAACAAATTGCTAATTCAGCATTTGAGTTTGGTCACGACCAGTCACCAGAATTATTTGAAATAGCTAAAAAATACTGTGCTTTACACGCTGCTGCTGCGTGTTTGCATATGTGGATTTATAACCGCGAAATACTGGGTGATTTTTTTGCAGGTGGTGAGTGGTTGGTACTATGTTTAAATCGTCTACTGCAACCTTTTGGGCATTCACGAAAAGTAGACCAATTATATTGGGAAAAAGTTACTCAAGAAATGCTCAAACTTGATAACGAAAATAAAATCTTTTCTATTGTTCCTTTTCAACTAGCACAAACTAAAAAACAGGAGAATAAAATAAATGCAAGTTCAGAACTCCAGCACGCTTAATACTGAAGCAAAAACAGAAAATTCCCCCTTAGAAATTTTACAAAAGTGGATTGCTGAAAAGTTAGCAGAACAATTGTCTGTTGACAAAAGTACTATCGAATTTACCGAACCTTTAACTCGTTATGGTTTGGACTCAATTGATGCAGTAACTCTAGTTGGTGAGCTGGAAGATGAACTAGAATTAGAGTTACCTTCTACTTTATTTTGGGATTATCCAACTATAGAAAAATCTGCTCAATATTTAGTTTCTGAGTTTGATATTTCTGAGGCATTAGAAAATTTGGCAAGCTCTGAAGAAAAAACAGAAGAAGCGGAAGAAACTGCTGAAAAATCTGGTAAAGGTTGGGGTGGTTTTTGGAAGGGAGTAAGTGGTTCATAAAATAACTGAAGAACCCCCGGAGAAAATTCTTAGTTATGTGAGGATTTAGCTATGAGCAGTCAGCACTTCCCTGCGGGATGCTACGCAAACAGCAATATAGCAGAGGGCAGAAGGCAGAAGGCAAAAGGAAAAATCTTACACCTGGTCTAAGTTTTAGACTCTTGAGCTGTTCTAACCTGTGCTTCAAGTGCTATAATAGTCTGCTTTTGAGGATAGGGTTGAAATTTAAATAGACTTAACGACTTTTGTAGTAAGATTTAATCCGGGCTGAATTAATACAGCTTTGAATGTTTACCAAAAGTAATAGCAGATAGCAGATAGCTGATGGCTCACGGCTGAATTTTTACTTAGTTATACTAATGATTTTTAGTATATATTAAGACTTTATCTTCATAAAATTAAAAATCTTAGTTACCAATAATAAAATTGCTTTTGGTAACTAAAAAATCTTTCAATATTTCAGAGATTGACAAATACCTCATACCATAATTTATTGGGATAGGTTGCTATCAAGTATAGAGGAGGAAATAGTTAATTGAATTTTTCTGATTTTTCCTTCTGGTGGGTGCTGCTGATTTTTAGTGTGCCTTTCTTCACCATCCGCGCTCTAGGAAAAAGGTTAAACTTCTGGCAAGATTATTTTGATACCATTGGCTTGATGGTATTATCACTAACATTATTTTTAAATGCTAGTTTAAAAAGTTTTGCCGTATTTATATTTGAGGTGATTTTCAACTACATAATGGTGCGACTAATGTTGCAAAGGCGTGGTTGGGAGTCAAGGGCGATCGCTACATTTTTAATAGTATTTGATGTAGCAGTATTAGCATACTTTAAATATCTCACATTTTTTGTAGAAGATGTAGTAGGTTTAGTGGTAGGAATTCCGAATAATTGGCAACAAAGTTTTCCTTTACCTGTATATAAGACTATTCCACCAGGTATTTCTTTTTATACTTTTCAGATGGTGGCATTTGTTGTAGATTCTTTTACAGCTAAAAAGAAAAAGCCAATTAATTTCATAGATTACGTCAACTTTATCGCATTTTTTCCCCAAATTGTAGCAGGTCCAATCGAAAGACGCAAACAGTTATTACCCCAGTTAGAATCTTTTAAATTCAAGTTTACTGTAGAAAACTTTGAATTAGGTTTGCGATGGTTATCTCTAGGCTTATTTATGAAATTTGTTCTAGCAGATAACATTACTCCATATATAGACCTAGAGCAAGCAACAAATGCTTTGTTAGTTTGGTTTCATGCCTTTTTGTTTACTTTAAGAATATATTTTGACTTTGGTGGTTACAGCTTTATGGCTGTTGGTATCGCTAGATTTGTGGGAGTTAAACTAGAATTAAACTTTCTGGCACCCTACACTTCTGTCAGTATCCAAGAATTTTGGCGACGTTGGCACATTACTCTGAGTAACTGGTTTAGGGACTATGTTTTTATTCCTTTGATGGGTGCAAATAAACAATGGGCACCATTTTATTTATTTATAACATTTACTCTTTCAGGCTTTTGGCACGGGGCAGCCTGGAATTTTATTTTATGGGGAGCTTACCACGGAGCATTACTATTGGCAATCAGATATGCCGGGAGACCTTTTCAGAGGTTTGTGGGTAGATGGACTTCTAGAACTGATTTAGTTTCCTGGGCCTTGACGTTTATGTCCGTGACTCTAGGCTGTTTATTTTTTATGGAAACTAATATTAGTAGGTTGGGTACTAAGTTAGTAACTTTAGTTACACCTGGAGCTTATTCACTTTCAGGGGTGATCGATGCTTTTAGCTCTTATAGCATAAATGAGGCTTGGGCTTTAGTTTTTACTTTAGCTGTGGCGATCGGGGCATTATTTTTAGAACATTTGGCAGTTTGGCAGCAGCGAGATGAGTATGAGTTGTTGCTATCTCCTTGGATATCTAGGGGTCTGCTAGGTTTAACTATTTTACTGGGGGCAACTATTCCTTCTGAATTTATTTACTTTGAGTTTTAATAGAACTCTGTTCAACAATTAATAATTAATAATTAATAATTACCTCTCCTTTAAAAGGGATAGGATTGACTCAAAGGAAAATTTTTCTTTTTATCCCCTTAAAAGAGAAGGGTTTGAACCACAAATTTTCGGTAAAAGTGTTAATTAAATCAATTTAAGATATCAAATCAATAATTTCATCTCCCTATTTCCAATACCCTATTCCCTGACTTCTGCAAGATGTCTAATGATTAGATTTAAAACATTTGTTCCGAAAGAATATTTTGGATTTACAAAACTTTTTGGGGCGTGAAATACAATGGTTAACAGATTAAATGCGATCATATTGATTTTAATTTGGAGTGCTGATGTATATCGGTTGAAGAAATATTTCAGTAAAACCAAACATGCGGTCGATGGAGGTTAAAACAAGCTCTACTATCATATTAAAACTTTGGGTTAGGTGTTAGGGTATGAAAACAATAGTGGCAAGGAGAATTCTGAATAGTAAAATTGGTTAGGTACTAATACATTTTGCTCTGACAAAAAGTTTTATATGACTTGATTCAAAAATATAATTATAGCAATGCGCTTTCAGGTACTTACAACTTAGAGTTATTAAGTGCAATCTAGAAAAGATGTACAAAAAATAATGTGTAAATATGCCAGAGTAAATTGCTATACCTGTAAAAATTTTGAAGTTAATTTAAAAAAAAATTACCGAATAATTAAGATTTAAAGCCTCTCCTTTAAAGGAGAAAAAAGAAAAAAAAATATTTTGAGTTAATTCTCTTTTTTTCAAGGAGAGTTAATAATTAATAATTAATAATTAATAATTAATGATTAATGATTAATTGTTGAAGGCTGCTTCCTGAAAATTTTCATATCGGGATTTGTCAGGAGTAATTTTTATAGAATAGGTAAAAAATCGGCGCTGGTAAATTAGGGTATGATATTAATCTTAATTATTTAGGAGTCAGGAGTCAGGAGTCAGGAGTCAGGAGGGAATAAAGAAGAAGAAATAAGGAATAGGAGGGGAAAGTTTTTTGTTCGCGCTCTTATCCGGACAAGATATCATACCTCTTTTCACCAACGCCAAAAATCAATAATTATCGATATTAAAAGCTGTGGAAACTGGAAAAATATCTGAAACAGTAAAAGGAAGTAATGTACCTACAAAAATTTGTATTTTAGGCGGTGGCTTCGGCGGTCTTTATACAGCATTGTATTTACAAAGCTTTCGGGGATTTAAACATAAAAACTGTCAAATAATTTTAATAGATTCACAGGATCATATTGTGTTTACTCCCTTACTTTATGAGGTGATTACAGATGAACTTAAAACTTGGGAAATAGCTCCATCTTTTGATAAATTACTCAAAAATAAAGACATTCAGTTTTGCCAAGACACGGTTGAAGATATTGATTTAAAAAGTAGTCAAGTTAAACTTTTAGAGGGAGGAAATTTGCCTTATGATTATTTAGTTATTGCTGTGGGTGTCACTAATGGAAAAATACCAAATGGTGCAGAAAATGTTTTGACATTCAGAACTTTAGCTGATACTCAAAACCTCGAACAAAAGTTACAAAGTTTGGAAAATTCTAGCCAAGAAAAAATTCTGGTAAGTATTGTAGGTGGGGGTCCGAGTGGGGTAGAGTTAGCAGGAAAAATAGCAGATAGATTAGGGAAAAGGGGAGAAATACGCCTGATAGAAAGAGGAAAGGAAATTTTGAAAAGTTTTACTCCTGCTACTCGGAAAAATGCTCAACGTGCTTTAGATAAAAGAAATGTTTTAATCAGTTTACAGACAGGTGTGAATGCTATTGAAGCTGACAAAATCACTATTTTGCAAGCTGGAGAAACTGCTGTTATTCCCACCGATTTAATATTATGGACTGCGGGGACTCAAATGAGAGAGTTGGTGAAAAATTTGGATTGTTCTCATAATTCTAGAGGTCAACTTATTTGTGAGCCAACTTTACAGTTAGTTGACTATCCAGAAGTATTTGCATTGGGAGATGTTGCGGAGATTTTATATGCTAATAAACAACAACTTCCAGCAACAGCTCAAGTTGCTTATCAACAAGCAAGTCAAGCAGCCAAAAATTTATGGAAAACTTTAAATAATAAACGCCCAAGACCGTTTCATTATTTACATTTGGGAGAGATGATTACTTTGGGGATGAATACGGCAGCTATTTCTAGTTTTGGTATTAGTTTATCTGGCTCTTTTGCTGCTTTGGTTAGGTTAGGAGTTTATCTTCAAAGATTACCTACTTTATCTCACAAATTTAAAGTTATTCGCCATAGATTACAAGTTTGGTGGCAACATTTATTTGGCAAATCAGCTAGTAACAAAAAATTGAGATAAATAGATAATTTATAATTTTAATACAGTCAATAACTATAGCATTTTCAAATAATATGTCAAACAAGAATTAGTTATTTACTAATAGTAAAAAGTTCGGCAAACCTTCTTACCTGTTGCCTGTTGCCTGTTGCCTGTTGCCTAAAAGCAACCATGTTTTTTACGCAACTCAAATGAAATTACTATAAATAATTAAAATGACAGTAAGTATGGAAAAGGAAAAAAATAATTTAGGTGCCACACTGGAAAAATTGTTTGGTTTAGATTTGCGATCGCTTGCCCTATTTAGAATAGGGTTAGCATTAATAATTATCACAGATTTAATTATCCGTGCTGGAGATTTAACAGCTCATTATAGTGATGCTGGAGTATTGCCCCGAACATTACTCAAGGAAATTTCAAATCCTTTGTATTGGTCAATAAATTCAATTAGTGGTGCAGCTTTTGTACAGGGGTTAATTTTCTTATTTGCAGGATTAATAGCTATAGCTTTGCTAGTAGGATATCGAACTAGATTAGCAACTATTGCTATGTGGGCGTTTATTATTTCTATTCATAATAGAAATCCTACCCTGATTTTTGCTGGAGATGATGTATTAAGGGTGCTACTTTTTTGGTCAATGTTCTTACCATTGGGAGCAAACTATTCAATTGATAGTGCATTGAATTCATCAACAGAAAAATTACCGAAACGTATTTGTTCTGCTGCTACTTTTGCATTAATGGCACAAATGGTGCTTATTTATGCAGGTTCAGCAGCATATAAAACAAAAAGTGAATTATGGTGGCCTGATGGAGATGCTGTCTATTATTCTTTGAGTTTTGATGGGTATGCTACAACATTCGGGCAAATTTTACTAAGTTTTCCTCAGCCTATATTAAAGTTACTAACCTGGGCAGCTCTTTGGTTTGAATGGTTAGGACCTTGGATGATTTTTATTCCTTTTGGAATTACGTTTTTCCGTTCCTTTGCTGTTGTTTCATTTATTCTTTTACATATTACTTTTGGTTTGTGTTTTACTATAGGAATATTTCCTTTTTTAAGTATTGTTAGTTGGTTGGCTTTGATTCCTACACCAGTATGGAATAATTGGCAGGAAAAAATTAAGACAAATGAACGGCAAGGATTAAAGATTTATTATGATAAAGACTGTGGATTTTGTAAGAAAGTTGTTTATCTGCTACGCACTTTTTTGATTTTACCGGGAACGCCATTAACGACTTGTCAAACTGATGAATCTATCTATGCTGATATGCAGGATAAAAATTCTTGGGTAGTGGTAGACTGGCAAGAAAATCGACTTTTTAAATGGGAAGCTTTAGTTTATGTATTTAGTTTGTCTCCTATATTTAAACCTTTGGCTTTTGTGATGGGATTACCATCAATCATGCCAATTGGAACTAAATTTTATGAAACTATTGCCAATAATAGAAAATTTGCTGGCAACTTTACTAAACCTTTTCAATTTCGTCCTTTAAATATACGTCCTTATCGCGGATTAAATATCATTATATTTTTACTAATTATTTATACTTTTATTTGGAACGTTAAAAGTTTTGTCAGACAAACCTATCAAAGAAGAAAAGTACAAAAGCAAGATTTAATTACTAAGACTCACAAATTATTTCAACGTCGGATTGTACAAAGGTTGGATGTTTTTGGTAAGGTGACAAAATTAGAGAAATCTTGGAGTATCTTTGCTCCTGCTCCACCTAGAGATGATGGTTGGCATGTTATTCCTGGTAAGTTGAAAAATGGTAAAGAAGTTGATGTTTTGTATGAAAAAGGAGAACCTGTAAGTTGGGATAAACCAACTATGAAACAATTTAATAAATTGTATTCTAATATGCAATGGCGGACTTATTTCCTAAATTTCAATCGAGCTATAGGTAAAAAACTTTATCCTTATTATGCAGAGTATGTTTGTCGTGAATGGAATAAAAATAATCAGGGTGCAGAAAAATTAGAAAGTTTGGATATTTTCTTTATGGATGAGAGAACTGTACCACCAGGGGAAACACAAACTGTGGAAAAGAAAAGTGTCATGCAAAAATCTTGTTCAGATGACCAAGAAAATAATTAGGGTTGATTAACTATTGTTGATTTGCTAATATTTATTCACATAAATTCATATACGTTGATATAGTTATACCGATATAGTTGCATAGATTGTACTATAATCATGTGCAGACAGAGTAGTTTGTGGTGAAAAACCAGGCCACTATGTAACGGCTATCCTGATAAGTTACCCCTAGCATGGTCAAGTAATTAAAACTTCTGCGAACGTCGATCACCAAAACGATGTAAGTGTTTAAAAAGCGTCTACAGGTTTTCTTGTAGACTTTGGGAGATACCCCCTCAGCAGGCGATCTTGCTGTGCATTGTTAACATTTGTTAGCAAAATCGTATCGGAGAAAGTGATTAGGTATCTTAATTCAGGGAAAACGCATCTAAATTCTGGAACCTTCTACCGTTAAGCTTTAGAAGAGTAATGAGTATAAATACTTAGAAGCCTGACATCCTTGCCCTACAAGAACTTCAAAATAAGATGCGTTTGCCCTGGTATGTTATTTAACTCTTATGTTTTTATCTTTGGTTTTTTACCTTTAACTCTGATTATATTCTTTGCTTTAACCAAGTTTGGTTTAATTAAAGCTGCTAAGGTTTGGTTAACTGCTAGCTCTTTTGCTTTTTATGGTTATTGGAATGTTGCTTATTTGCCTCTGCTGATAATTTCAATTTTGTGGAATTTTCAAATGGGGAAATTTATTGCTGAAGCTAAACCAGAAAGTAAGCGAGCAAATGTTTTACTTTGGGTAGGTATAGCTGTTAATTTAGGAATAATTTCCTATTATAAATATGCGAACTTTTTCTTGGATACTGTTAATTCAGTAGTTTCTACAAATTTGAATGCAGGGCAAATTATTTTGCCTTTGGCAATTTCTTTTTATACTTTTACTCAGATAGCTTATTTAGTAGATGCTTATCGTGGGGAAACAAGAGAGACTAATTATGATATCAAATCCGGTAGCATCGGTATAAAATCTTTTGAAGTAGGAGTCAGGAGTCAGTCCTCAGGAGTCAGGAGGGAAAAAATTTATGAAGATTTGGTAATGGTGAAGATAAAGAATGTTTTTATACCGAATTAAACGGATTTGATATGATTTACTCACTTATAGTTTCTTTGTAGTTTTCTTTCCCCAATTAATCGCCAGACCTATTTTACGCCACGATGAACTTATTCCTCAGTTTCGTCAATTGCGTAATTTTATTTTTTCCCAGAAAAATATGGCTTTGGGTTTAAGTCTTTTTAGTTTGGGATTGTGTAAAAAAGTATTGATAGCTGACACTATATCGCCTTGGGTCGTAGGAGCTTTGAATAATGCTTATGAGTTGAGTTTTATTGAAGCTTGGGTAGGAGCTTTAAGTTACACCTTTCAGCTATATTTTGATTTCTCTGGTTATTCTGATATGGCGATAGGTTTGGGGTTGATGTTTAATATTAAATTACCGATTAATTTTAACTCTCCCTACAAGGCTACTTCTATTAGTGATTTTTGGCGACGCTGGCATATTACTTTATCCAATTTTCTGAGAGATTATTTATATATTCCTCTGGGTGGAAGTCGTCGTGGAGAAGTACGTCGTTATAGTAATCTTTTGACAACAATGTTGTTAGGTGGATTATGGCATGGTGCAGGTTGGACTTATGTGATTTGGGGAGGTTTGCATGGTGTTTATGTATCAATTAATCATTGGTGGCGAAAGTTAAATATTCCGATGCCGAAAGTATTGGCATGGGTAATTACTTTTGTTGCTGTTATTGTTAGTTGGGTTTTATTTAGAGCGCAAAATATTCAGGATGGTTTAGAAATTTTACAGACAATGGCAGGTTTAAATGGAGTACTTATGCCAGGAGAAGCTAAAGGTAAATTATCTGTGTTAACTAATTTTGGTTTTCAGCTTAAATCTTGGTCGGATATGACTTATTTGCCAGAACTTTGGGGGAGTAAAATTTTCTCAATTTTGGGTTTAATAGGTTTAACCTTTTCTGTAAGTTTCTTACCAAATACTCAGGAAATTTTGGCAAAATTAAAACCTACTTGGTGGTGGGCAGTTTGGATTGGTATTTTGACAAGAGTAATTGATAGTAATAAAAATCTACCAAATAATATTTTTGATGGAGAAAATGGATTTATACCTTATCTAAATGTTGACCCTAAAAAAACTAAGTCTAGATTTGAAAAAATTATGGGTAATTATTATGTGGGTTACCATACAACCTATCAACTATCTACTCAATTACTAGATGAATTTAAAAAAGTAGTCGATTTATGCCAACAAAATAAAATTAAATTAATATCATATATTTCTCCTGCTCATGCAACTCAATGGGAAATTATTAAAAGTTCTGGTCAGTGGTCAACTTTTGAAGAATGGAAACGTAAAGTTGTAGAAATTAGTGATGTATTTGATTTTTATGGATATAACAGTATCACAACTGAACCTATCCATAATAATATGGAAAATTATACAGATAATTCTCATTACACTCCTAAAGTAGGGAATTTAATTTTGAATAGGCTCCTCTCTTACAAAAAAGAAGAAGTACCAGAGGATTTTGGAATTTTAATTAATTCAGAAAATATTGAATCTCATCTCATAAAAATTCGTCAAGACCGAGAAATTTGGGTTAAAAATCATCCTAATGAAGTAAACTTGGTAAAAGAAATTAAACAAAAATATGATGCCAAGCTAGCAGAAAAAATTAGATAAAAATTATATTGAGTATTTATATGAGTTAAAAAATACTTTTATTGGTAAATAAATATGAGTAACAATAATCAACTTGATTCTACATTCTCTCAAGCTTAATCTACCAAAAAATTAGAAAAGTTTTTGACTATATACATATTTTTACTATATTTTCTGATGGAAGTAAAAGCCAAATAATAGAAATACTAAATTATATAAGTACCTGATAAAAATTAATTAATATTCGATATAAGGGGAATAGCATAAATTTGTTGTTGGTATAATCTGGATGGTCACGACTTTATATTTGCTTTTAATATGCTTTCAGAAGAAAAGAAAGTACAACTTTCCATAGTCGTTCCTTTTTATAACGAGGAGCCAAATATTGATTATTTGTTTGAACGGCTAATATCGGTGCTAAAGCCTCTAGAAATGACTTATGAAATAATATGTATTAATGATGGTAGTCAAGATAATACTCTAAAGTTATTAGTAGAATATCATCAACGCAATTCCTTAATTAAAGTAGTAAACTTTTCCCGTAACTTTGGTAAAGAAATTGCTATAACAGCAGGTATTGACTATACCGTAGGCGATGCAGTTATACCCATAGATGCGGATCTACAAGACCCACCAGAATTAATTGTGGAAATGATAGCCAAGTGGCGAGAAGGATATGATGTGGTCTACGCAACTAGGCGATCGCGCCAAGGAGAAAGTTGGATCAAAAAATTCACAGCCCAAAGATTCTATCGTACAATTCAACGTTTGACCCCTGTAGAAATTCCGCCCGATACTGGCGACTTCAGGTTAATGGACCGAAAAGTTGTAGAAGCTCTCAAAAAGTTACCAGAAACTAACCGTTTTATGAAGGGTTTATTTTCCTGGGTAGGTTATCAACAAACTTCAATATTATATGACCGAGATCTTCGTTTCAAAGGTGAAACAAAATGGAATTATTGGCAACTCTGGAATTTAGCAATTGAAGGTATCACTGCTTTTAGTTCAATACCTCTCAAAATTTGGAGCTATATTGGGATATCAATTTCTTTAATTTCATTTATTTATGCTAGCTTTTTAGTGATTCGGACTTTGATATTTGGAATTGATGTTCCTGGTTACGCTTCATTAATAGTAGCGATATTATTTTTAGGTGGAATGCAGTTATTATCTCTAGGAATTTTAGGTGAATATTTAGGTCGCGTTCATGAAGAAGTCAAGAGAAGACCTCTTTATTTAGTCAGAGAAAGTTATGGATTTGAAAATCAGATGACTAGGAGTGAATAATCTCAAAGTTTTTGTCATTAAATCAAGAATACTAAAGCAGTAATTTTGGGTCGGAGTAGAGATTTAATGTTCAATTTTAAAACTGGTATTTTTCTCCTGACAATTATTTGTATAATTGCCACGGGAATAACAGCTTATTTATTAGGTGGTTTACCTCCGGAACAAGTTCAAAGTTGGCTAGAACGAGCAGGTATTTGGGCGCCAATAATCTATATAGTTATTTATACAATAGCAACTATTTTAGTTTTACCTTCTACAGCACTTAATCTGGCTGGAGGCGCAATTTTTGGACCCTGGATAGGTACATTATGGACAAGTTTAGCAGCAATAATTGCTGCAATTATCGCATTTTATTATTCTCGTACTGTAGGTCGAGAATGGATTTCTCAAAAGTTGGCTGGAAGATGGCAAGCAATGGATGCTGAAATGCGTCAGGGAGGATTATTTTATATGTTTGCCATTCGTTTATTGCCAATCATTCCTTATGGTTTAGTAAATTTTGCTGCTGGTTTAACATCTGTTAGTTTTAAAGATTATCTATTAGGTACTATCTTGGGAACTTTACCTGGTGTTTTGCCTTTTGTAATGTTAGGAAGTTCTGGTTTAACAGCATTAAAAACAGGTGACATTTTGCCTTTAGTTGGAGCGTTAAGTCTCATCGCTATGTTAGTAGGAGGTGCAACTTGGTATCGTCGTCGTCGCAGTCTGCCAAAGAAAGTTATAGAAGAAATGAAAGATTCATCTTCATCAGATTTTTTTGATAATTAAATCTCTTTTGGTTAATATCCAAAAATCACCAAATAACAAAAATGAAAAGCAAGTTTAAATTAAGAGTTGATTCATCAAATTAGTTTCAACTCTTATGTTATGTCACCTATATCTTAAGAATTAATGCTCTGCTGAACCAGAACTCACTCAACTTATATATAGTAATGAAATTACCGCTCAACTAAACTTACTCAAACTTACTCAAAAACCTGAAAGCTTAGTTTAACGCAACTGGATCGACCACCACAGGGTTAAACGGCAAACCCTTTATTCCTTGGTCAAAGACATCAGGAATTACTTTTTTAATTATATTAAATTACCCATTCGCATCAGCATTTAATAATTTATTTTCCCTGGTTTTATACAACTCTCTTATTACTGTTTTTCCACTAAATTTCGGTTTTTTTTCTCCATCTTTTGGTGAATTATCCCCATCTAAACAGCTCGATTGAGATGTATACGATTATTCTGTAATTATTACTTTTATTCCTCTTAATTTGGTTTTAGATATTAACATTTCTATTAACCTATAATCAGGGATATTCACAAATTGTTGATTGTTCTTTTTACCTAATTTTATCTCTTGTTTCCAATTCTGATTCTGCCCAATAATTAAAATTCCTATTTCATGGTTTACCTAATAATTAATAATTAATAATTAATAATTAAATAATTCGCGCCTTGAAGCCGACCCTTTTAAGGGGAAAAAAGCGGTCGTTAGTGCAGCTTCCCGTAGGGTGGGATGGCGTACTTCGGAGCGGCTCTGTCAAGAGCGGGTCTCCTCGCCATATCCAATCGACCAAGAGAAGAAATAATATTCAATCCCGTAACGGTTTTAACCAGAGGTAATTATCAATTATCCATTATCAATTATCAATTAATGAAACACCAATCTATTACTCTTTTACTTACTGTATGGAGATAATTTTCTACTGGACAATTTCCTTTGTGAGTTAATTTTTTTAACCGATGAGAATGACATTTGTTCTGGTTAGTTTTTAATTGATATTTTCAACAATTAATAATTAATAATTAATAATTAATAATTACCTCTCTTTGAAAAGAAGAGGATTGACTAATCATGAAAATTTTGATTTATTATCCCCTTAAAAGGGGAGGCTTTAAACCACAATTTTTCGGTAAACAAGAGCGTCGTTTATTATAAAATTTATTAATGGCTTTTAATGGTCTGCCTTTAATCAAAAGAGGTAAAATTCCTGTTTGATTTGTCGTTACAGCTATTAAATTATTTACTCCTAAATATACTCCTGCTATTTGTTGATTATTTGTTGTTTCCTCCGATTTTTCAGAGACTATTTCTATTATATAAAAGCTAATTTTGGGGATAATTCTTGCCTCTATTATTTCTGTCTGTGAAGTGGGAATTTTTATTTCACTCATCGGCAGATGAAAAATTCCTTTTTTTAATGCTTTTTTGTAAATTGATTCATCTGGATATGGCAGAATATTTTGGCCTTTTGCCTTATGTTTATATTTGGGGATTTTCGGTTTTCCTCAAAATCTATTGGGCTGTTTTTGCCATTCTTTTAAAGCGTCAAAATAACTACTCCAAGCTGAGTCTAATCTTCTGATTATTTGCTTAATTACCTTGGTAGTTCATTAATTGATAATGGATAATGGATAATGGATAATTACCTCTGGTTAAAACCGTCCTTGATTGAATATAAGGAAATATTATTTCTTCTCTTGGTCGATTAGATATGGCGAGGTGTCCTCGCCATCTCTCGACCGCTTTTTTCCCCTTGAAAGGGGAGGCTTTTAACCAGAATTATTTAATTAATAATTATTAATTATTAATTATTCGGTAAAGCTTGATAATTGTAACTTTTAGATACTAGATGATACAGTTGATTAAAGCTTAGTTTCTTTTTGTTTTCAAAGAAATGTTGGCGATAATAGTAGTTAGCTAAGTTAAACAGATTGTTAGACAAAAAAGCCTTGTGGTCAATTTATGACCACGAATAATCTGATTTGCTGATCACATGATGTTCAACTAGTTTCATATCTTAGTTGTAGCTGATAGTGATTCAATGGATAGACAACTGAACAAACTTACTCATTTTAGTTTTATAGCTATAATTATGAGTAATTTTGAGAGACTTTAGAGGTTGTTTGTAAAGAATTATGAAGTGTTTTTACCCCTCGCAAATTGGGTATTTCAGCCTATAAATCTGGGATAAATAACCAATTTGTTACAGTTTAAAGGTCAATCATTGTATATTACAAAACTTTACAAACAGTCTCTTAGACAAGTTTTCGCTTTCTGTATTTACCCCTAGAGTAGTCTTGGTTAAAATTATTACTAATTTTGCTGCTACGAATACTCAGTCAAAAATTCAAGTGGTTATGATAAACTAAATAAAATAAAGATTTATCCCTAGTAGCTAATTAAAATGACTAACTATTTATCCACTCAAGAGATAGGAGTAAATAAAAGTTCTCCTACTCTATTAGATATATCTATTGTGACACCTATTTACAATGAAGTTGATAGTATTCCTCAACTACTGGAAACAATTTCTACTAGTTTAAGGGAAAATCAGCTTACCTACGAAATTATTTGTGTAGATGATGGCTCTCGGGATGGTTCGACAAAACTACTAACAGAATTAGCTCAAAAACGTACAGATTTAAAAGCAGTAATTCTCCGCCGAAATTATGGACAAACTGCAGCTATGGCAGCAGGGTTTAAGTATGCTACGGCCAAAATAGTTGTTACTTTAGATGGAGATTTACAAAATGATCCGGCTGATATTCCACTATTATTATCTAAGCTCAATGAAGGTTATGACTTAGTTAGTGGGTGGCGAAAAAATAGGCAGGATGATGCTGTTACACGACTACTTCCTTCTAAAATTGCTAATTGGATAATTGGTAAAGTTACAGGGGTAAATTTACATGATTATGGTTGTTCTTTAAAAGCTTATCGTTTGGAATTGGTTGCTGATATGAACCTTTATGGTGAATTACATAGATTTTTACCAGCTTTAGCTTTTATTGAAGGAGCAAGAATTACAGAAGTACCTGTTAACCACTATGCTCGTCGCTATGGTAAAAGTAAGTATGGTTTGGGGCGAACTTTCCGAGTTGTGATGGATTTGTTAACAGTATTTTTTATGAAAAAATTCCTCACTAGACCGATGCACGTTTTTGGAATGTTGGGTTTGATTTCTGGGGGAGTTGGTCTATTTTTTGGGATTTATTTAACTATCCTCAAATTTGGCTTTAATGAAGGGATTGGCGATCGCCCTCTACTAATTTTAGTTGTTGTCTTATTACTGGCAGGTTTACAATTATTTAGTTTTGGTTTATTGGCAGAATTACTGATGCGAACTTATCACGAATCTCAAGAACGACCTATTTATCGAGTTAGAGAAATTGTTGGTAAAAATTAATAGAAGAAGGAAGAAGGAAGAAGGCGTTTAAGCGTTGCTGATTTGATGTATGAAATTCAATTAGTGGTAAATTTTCACCCAAAACAATAGTGGGAATTATACCTATTTTTGACTCTAAAGTTACTGAAAAACTCTTTTCTACCTACTGACTCCTGACTTGGTGACTCCTGACTCCTTATCTAAATTTGATATGAATTCTCCCCCTGACAAAGGGGGAATAATATAATTTTCAATAGATTTTTGCCAGGTACTTATCTACTAAACTAAGAAACTTTTACTGGGGATTGTTGATAAGTGGGAAAATCAATATATCCTTCTTTGTCAAATGAATACCAAATTTTTACATCAGCAGGTGGATTAAGAGGATAGCCATTGGTAAAACGTTCTACTAAATCTGGATTACTCATAAAGGGTCGTCCAAAAGCAATTAGATCGGCATTTCCAGCTTGAATTGCTGTTTCAGCAGTTTCTTGAGTATATCCACAATTTCCGATAAGAGTGCTGGTGAATACCTCTCTAAATTCAGCCAAAGTCATCGGTTCACCTAATTCGTGATAACCAAAAGCTAAACCATCCATAACGTGAAGATAAGTTAACCCATAATTATTTAACTGTTGCGCAACATAAATAAAAGTTTCCCGAAAATCTGGCGAACCCATATCGTTAAAATTACCATTAGGAGAAATTCTTACCCCAACTCTATTAGCAGGCCAAACAGTTAAAATAGACTCTACAATTTCTTTGAGAAACTGAAATCTGTTTTCCAGACTGCCACCATAGCGATCGCTCCGATGATTGGTTTTTGACTGTAGAAATTCGTCAATCAAATAGCCATTTGCTCCGTGAATCTCTACTCCATCAAAACCAGCAGACTTTGCACGTTCGGCAGCCAAACGATAATCTTCTACAATTCCTGGAATCTCTTCTGTTTCTAGAGCGCGAGGAGTTTCTAATGGTTGTTTGCCAATGGGAGTATGAACGTATTCTTGATTCAACTTAATAGCAGAGGGGGCCACGGGCAATTGACTATTTTCGTGAAAGCTACTATGAGAAGCTCGTCCACAGTGCCAAAGTTGAAGGAACATAGGAGTGCCTTTACTATGGACGGCATCTACAACTTGTTTCCAAGCTTCTGTCTGTTCGTCTGAGTAAATGCCTGGTGTATTTAGCCAACCATTAGCTTGTTTGGAAATGACAGTTGCTTCTGAAATGATTAAACCTGCCCCAGCTCTTTGAGCATAATATTCGGCCATCATCGCATTGGGCATTCGCTCTGTGCCTGCTCGCGATCGGGTCATTGGAGCCATGAAAACTCGATTTTTTAGGGTTAAATCTCCCATCATTAAGGGAGTTAGTAGGGTTTGTGAATTTGTTTGAGTAGTCATTTTTTTTATTGCTCAGTTTCTAGGATGATAATTTCATATTCATTGGTTTATTTTACCTGGAATTAAACATAGATTGAAGTTATCAAAAAATTATAATTTTGAGTGATATTTAACTATCTATGGCTATAGATTTAGTCTTAAATAATTTTGCTTAGTCAAGAGCAAGATTATGTTAAGACTGAATGCTAATAACTGAATTGTTAATCATAAATACTAAATAGGTTGCCCTAAATAAAAGTTAAAAACATAGATATTTTTGTATCTTTATCTTTCAGCAATTAGAGTTAAATTTATATGGCAATCCTAAATAGGTTGTCAAAATTCAAAAACTAGAAATAAATCCCAAAACTCTTGCCCATTGCCCATACCCTATTCCCAAAAAGCAGCAAGATTTTGGGCACAAATAAAATTGGATTGCTATATTACTTTAATTGATATTTTTTAGCATAACTTCTTTGACAAATACTTTTTTTATTGCCGAAGGCTAAATCATATTCATCTTCAAACATTCTGCTGGCAATTTTATGAGCTTTTATTTGATGTCATTCTGCTTCTATTAAATTTAATTATGGAGTTAATTGTTGGGGAAAAAACAGATAGAATTTTTTCTATTCCTATTCTTTCCTTTTGGCTTTAATTAAACTACTTGTATGTGCTAAATAATTATTCATAACAATCACTGTATCTTTGATTTTTTATTTTCGGTCTTTTTACCGAATAATTAAGGTTTAAAGCCTCTCCTTTAAAGGAGAAAAGCGGTCGATCTTCGGAGCTTCCCGTAGGGTGGGATGGAGAGGTCTCCTCGCCATATCCAATCGACTAAGAGAAAAGAAAAAATTTTCCCTACCGCGTCAATCCTCTTCTTTTCAAGGAGAGGTAATTGTTAATTATTAATTATTAATTATTAATTGTTGAAGCCTCTTCTGCCTCTTTATCCCAAATATTTACTAAACTTTCATTTTTAAGCTGTCTCTTGTTCAAGCTTCCTATTGAGCAAGGATAATTAAAGCTTTTGTTTGATTCATATATTCCTAATATATTTATTTATTCCTAATATATTTATTCGTTCTTATTCATAATTGATTATATAATTTTTTTGAATTGCTATTTCTTTTAACAATTCACGATTAATTTTACCCTGAGAATTACGAGGTAAATTTTTAACTTTAACCCAAGATTTAGGTTGTTTAAACTTACTCAATTTTCCATTAATAGCAGCCAGAAACTTTTCTAAAGAAACTTCTAAGTCATCAGCAACATAAACAGCGGTCACAATTTCACCCCAATATTTATCGGGTAAACCTATTACACAAACATCAGTAACTAATCCAGTTGCCAAAATAGCTGCTTCTACTTCTGCCGGAAAAACATTTTCCCCACCAGTAATAATTTTTTGGCTACGACGACCTACTATATTTAAGCAACCTTGATTATCCAAAAATCCTAAATCATCCGTCACAAAAGTTTCAGAAGGATTAAATATATTGGGATAATACCCTAATGCTAAAGAATTAGCTTTGATGTTAATAATTCCAATTTTATTTTTGCCTAATATTTCCCCATTTTCACTTTTAATCATAATTTCTGCGTGGGGTAAAATTTGACCATTGCTATTATTTCCTATCAAAAAATCTTCGGGTTTAAGAGTAGCAATTTGAGCAGCAGTTTCAGTCATTCCGTAAGTAGGTGCTAATTTAATTTGATATTTTCTGGCTATATCAAATAATTCTTGCCAAGCAGGTGCGCCACCTAAAAGCACTGTCTGAAAATTAGATAACCAGTTTGCTGTTTCTGAATTTTGTATCAGCTTTTGTAACTGAGTTGGTACTAGGGAAATAAAAAATTTATTGGGATTAATATTCCATTCCTTTTTGTCGAAAATTTCTTTATATGATGGCAAAATTACTAAATTTCCTCCAGTAGTAAAGGAGCGCATAAACTGCATTAAGCCACTGACGTGATATAAGGGTAAAACACAAAATGAGTTAATTTGTTGTACTTGGAAATATTTTTGGAAGCCTTCCACTGATGCCATTAATGTTTCCCATGTATGAATGGTAAATTTAACTTTTCCAGATGAGCCACCAGTAGGAATCATAATCAAATTTTTCTGAAAAAATTCCTTGGTATTATTATTTGTATGTATTGGTTTTAGAGAGATGCTATTTTGAGGAGATACATCATATATGTATATATCTGCTCCTAGAAAATTTTCGTCGGGAGTATTTCCAAAAATTATGTCTGGTTGTACTAATTCTAATACTTGCTCCCATTCTTGTTTACCCCAATTTGGATTACATAAAAAGACTTGAAAACCAGTAGCAACAGTAGCAACAAAACTGGTAATAAATTCTGCGGGATTTGATTCTGATATAAATATCTTTGGTGGAGATTCTGGGTTAAAATTTTCGTTCAAGTAATCAAACTTTTTTTGACTAATGGGATAGATATCAATACTTTTATTACCAATCAGTAAATCACTATTTGTACTCAGATAGTTAAAAATTTGGTTCATAAATTGTCTTGCCATATTTCTTCTTGTTCATTAAATCAATGGATGATTCCAAAGCAAAAGGTGCTATTTTTGAGTAGATTTTGTCGTAATTATGTCGCCAGCCGTAGTGCTGATTTTCTACCAATTTTTGTTTCAAATACTCAATAGAATAAAGAGGGAGGGTTTTGACAACTAGATGCTCTTACTTCAAGGCTTTCGCTTAAACCCGCCCCGACAATTTTTTAACGTTTAATTAGACCTACCTACTTATACTAATTTCATCAAATTAGGCTACATTAATTATCTTATATTGAAATGTGAAATAATTTCCTGAAATTACTGAGCGCATCAAAGTTTTGAGCCTATAAAATCTAACTTTTAACTTTTAACTTTTGACTTTTGACTTTTGACTTCCATGAAACGGTATTATTACCAATTAGTCGATCACTACTTGCACTCAGATAGTTAAAAATTTGGTTTATAAATTGTCTTGCCATATTTCCTCTTGTTCATCAAACCAATGGGTAATTCCAAAACCAAAGGCGCGATTTTTAAGTATATTTGATTGTAATTCTGTCGCGAGTCGTAGTGCTGATTTTCTACCAACTTTTGTTTCAAATACTGAAGAGAAAACTACATCAATAGTATGATTTTGGCAAAAATTACGGAGTTGCGAAGGTGAACCAAAAATGGCAGGTTTTATCGAAAATATTCCTCGCCAACCCTGTTGATAATATTGTTGCATTTTACTGAAGTTAGCCACAGATTCATCTAAAGCGATAGGGGTCGAATGTTGATGACTTAATTCCAACATTTCCTCAAATTGATCGACAGGTAAAGGCTGTTCTATAAATTCAATTAGATTAATATTTTCAGATATTTTTAACCATTGTTTTGCCTCCTCGAAAGTTAATCCACCATTAGCATCTAATCTGAGATTTGCTTCTGTAGGAAGTGCTTTAACTAACTGCTGAAAATTTTGTAGTTCCGTTTGAATTTTATTAACTCCTATCTTCCATTTAAAAGTACGATATCCTTCTTGCCATAGTTGCTGCCAAATTTCTAGAGCTGCCTGTCCTTCTGGTAATAAAGCACTGTAAAAATGAGAACTTTTTAATCCTTCTTTCTTGTCTATTTCTCTTTCTCTAAGATTTTCCCAAGCTGACTCAAAACCAAACTTACAAGCAGGTAAATTTTCAGGAATAGATAAAATTGTTTCTACTGTAATTTCTGTTGGTAAGTGGTAACAAAAATCTAAAGCTTCTGACAACGTTTCAGAGCCAAACCAACTCAAAGGTGCAATTTCACCTAAACCTATTTTTCCAGTTTCACTGGTTAGTTGCAAAATAATTCCTTCTCTAATATTCCAGATACCATGGCTGGTTTTGAGAGGTTGTTTGAAGTTCCTTTTGTAGAGGAAAAATTTTAGTTGATAGTGCATAATTTTTGTGGAAGGTTTTCTTTGAAAAATTCAACCTCCTAGTCTATTTTTTGCAAGGTATAGTAGTTTCAAATAAAAATGAGACGGATAAATCCCTTATTTTTAAGGATTATATCAAGGTTAAGTGTCTCAATCTTAATTGGAATGACTATATAGCAACTGCTACAGCGGTTAGGACAGAGAAAAATATCAAATTATTAGACCATCTCATAGAGGCGATAGCTATGTTTGTCTTTTATGTCCTAAGCCCCTTAGTGACTGCTATAAAATTTATAGTAGTGTTTATTAAATTAGACTACATCTATAAAAAGTTGATAGTACATAATTTTTAGGGGAAGATTTTTTTGAAAAATTTAACCTCTTTGCCTTTTTTATTGCAAGGTAAGGATAAAATTTATAGCAGTTTTAATTAGATTAGACTACATCTATAAAAGTTGTATTTTTACTGTCTGATTTATTTACCTAAAAATCACAATCATCCTTACATTTTCAATTGATCAGCTAATTTTAAATCTGACTCTTGAAAATTACTCGGCAATCAATTATAGTCGTGACATACTTATCTTGTTCTTTCTCAAAGGAAAAAAATGCTTACCGAGTTGTTGACAAAAAAACACACTAAGAATTTTTATGTATATGACGTTGATGGTAGTGGCTATGTAGAAGAAGCAGACTTACAAAGGTGGGCAAAAAATCTTGCTCAATTGCGAGATTGGCAACCTGGAACATTAGAATTTGAAAATATTCTTGCTAAGTTTAAGGATATCTGGACGAATTTTTGGCAACCTGCTGATATTAATGGTGATGGAAAAGTGAGTCTTCAGGAATACTTAAAAGTTGTCGAGGTATCTGTTGATAATTTTCCTAATTCACGAGAAATGCAGGAATCTCATACTGCTAAAGCTAATACTATTTTCAGTATCCTTGATGCGGATAATGATGGAACTATTTCTCAATCTGAATACATACAATTTTGCCGAGCTATTGGTTTAGATGAAGCAACTGCTAAATCTGCATTTATCAAATTAGATGGGGATGGAAAAGGGTATATTTCACGAGAAGAATATCTTCAACGAAGTCAAGATTTTCATGTCAGTAACAATCCTGATGCTTTAGGCAACTGGCTTTATGGTTCCTATGAAATTTAGCTTTTCTTGAATTACTTCTTCTTCCTTCCTTCTGCCAAAAAATTTATTACATTTTCAATCCATTCTCTAGGATTTTCCCAGTGAATATTATGACCAGATTCAGGAATTATTTTCAGATTAGCAACTTGACATAATTCTACTATTTTTAAATTAATAGCTTTAAATTTATCATCAGATTCTCCCACCATTAATAAAGTAGGAATCTGATGATTTAATAATTTATCCCAGAGAGAAGGTTGATTGCCTGTTCCCAAATTTCGGAGAGACTTTGCTAACTCTAAAGGGTTATTTTCTAACCGTCTTTCTATGACTTTCTCAAAGTTATGATGCTGCCTCAAAGATTTAAATAATGCTTGATTATACCAATTAGATAAAAATTCTTGAAAATTACTATTTTCTAACTTATCAGCTAACCTTAAATCTGATTTACAACGGAGCGATCGCTCCATTTCAGTCTTTAATCCTGGTGACGCTGATTCTAATATCAACTTGCTAAATCTAGTGGGAAAATTAATTGCCATATATAAAGCTAATCTACCACCCATTGAATAACCAAATAAATAACATTTATCAATTTTCAACTCATCTAATAAATGAATCAATGCTATGGCAGTATGTTCCATATCGTAATACTCATCACTGCCAGTAACCATAGTTTTCCCATGTCCAGGTAAATCAACTGTTAGACAACAAAAATATTCACATAATTGGGGAATGAAATCGACAAAATCATTACTACTTCCCATAAATCCATGTAGTAATAGAATAACAGGGTTATTAGTCTTACCTGTTAAATAATAGTTGAGTTGATAATAACAAGATATTTCTGTCAATTTTGTCAAAAAAAAACCCTAGATTAGGGTAATAATTGGCGGTAGATTATTCACAGACATTTAATTTTTTACTACCTTTGTTATTTTTCTCTAGACTCATTTACTTTTGCATGATTTAAAATTAATCAAAACTGATAAAGTTAGAGAAAAAATTTTGAAGTACTCTGAGATATGTAATTATTTAAGAGCTTTACTCTGCATCATCTCCTGCAAAAGTTAAGTAAACTCCGCTACCACGCTCCTCAATACCAAAGATAGATGAAGCTATGCCATTATTTGAGCTTTGAGCTGTTACTTCTTGACCTGTGATTTGTCGCTGGACTGGTGCAGATATTTGAGGTAGAAGATTTTTCTTTTCTTTTTTCATTGTGCTTTCTCCTATTATCAAGTTAGCTCATCAAAGAAGGGCTATCCTAAGTTTAAAAAATACCAGGTCAGAGCCTCGGTTGAATATAAAACCTCTGGTTGAAAACTTTCAGAAGATAGACGTTATTTGACTTTAACGGATAAATTTGAAGTTGGTACTTTTAAACTATGGGGAAGTCGCAACCTTCATTATTATCAACTCAAACAAATTAAACGAGTCAGAATAATTAGAAGGTATGACGGTTATTATGCTCAGTTTTTGATTGACCACACCAGGGAGAAAAAAAAAGAATTAACAGGAAAACAAACGGGATTAGATGTAGGTTTAAATCATTTCTACACCGATTCTGAAGGTAATCAAGTCGATAATCCTCGGTTTTTCAGAAAGGATGAGCGCCAAATCAAAAAGCTACAGAAGCGTTTATCTGGTACTAAAAAAGGTAGCAAAAACAGGATAAAAGCAAGAAATCGGTTGGGTAGAACGCATCTCAAGGTATTACGCAGACGTAACGATTGGGCTGGCAAAGCAGCACAGCACGTCATCCGGTCTAACGACTTGGTAGCGATAGAAAACCTAAAAGTGCGTAACATGGTTAAAAATCATCATTTAGCCAAGTCCATTAATGATGCTGCTTGGTACAAATTTAGGGAATGGTTAGAGTATTTTGGCAGCATTTATGGAGTTCCAGTTATCGCAGTTGAGCCATTCAATACATCTCAAAACTGCTCGAACTGCGGTAAAAAAGTAAGCAAAACTTTAAGCACTAGAACCCATAAATGTCCCCACTGTGGTTATGAAGCAGATAGAGACGTTAGCGTAGCTCCGACCTAGGAGGCAAATGCTGCAATCAACATTCTCCAATCTGCTCTCAAGCAACTATCAACTACCCCGGGGCGCGGGGAAAGTAACATCTCTGGAGAGACTGGCCTCTGTCTGGATGGGGAAACCCAAACAGATAAGCCGACTCGACGAAAGAGAAAGTCGAGCATAGTGATATTTAGAATCCTCTTGCCTTTAGGCAGAGGAGAACGTCAATCAGACTTAACAAACTTCAGCGCAGCAGAATTCAAACAATAACGCAATCCAGTTGGTGGAGGACCATCAGGGAAAACATGACCGAGATGAGCATCACAATTACTACAGAGAATTTCTGTTCTTCGCATAAATAAACTCCAGTCAGCTTCTTCTTTGATATTATCCTGATTAATCGGTGCCCAATAACTCGGCCAACCTGTGCCAGAATCATATTTCTCTTCGGAACTGAATAAGTCAACACCACAACAAACACATTTGTATATTCCTTTTTCTTTATTGTTGTGATATTCCCCTGTAAATGGTCTTTCAGTTCCCTTTTTTCTAGTTACATTGAACTGTTCTGGTGTGAGTTGTTCTTTCCACTCTTTTTCGCTTTTTTGAACTTTACTAACCATACTTTTAATATTCCTATTCACAGATTATTTTTGAGCACAACACCTAATTTTTAAGTGCTATATATTGTCATGCTTGACTAATTGTAACATATTGTTAAGCATTCTGAGGATTGTTTTTTTCCTTGGGCAGAAAATTATATAGAAAATATGGACGTTGAATCCAACGTCCCTACAGAGTAGATGGAAATAATTGATGATTTATCTACGATAATTGATTTTATTTTTTATTATTGGAGATGTCTATTAAGAGTGACAATCAATCTTAGACAGGGAAATATTTTTCCCACTGTTTTCTGTTCCCTGTTTCCTGCTCCTCATATTTCCCATATATCATGTTTAAATAATAAATCCCAAACCAAATAATAATCCACTAAAAAAATGTAGATAAACAGCAATAAATTTACAGTTACTAACTTTTTCTGGTTGGTCGTGATAATTACCAACATGGCGACATAAATGAATAGCAAATGGTAAACCACCAAAACTTAACAGAGTCCAAACAGGGAAAATTCCTAAACCTACACAGATAGAAATGAGTACAAAAACAATACCACAAGACCAACTTAATAATTGAGAACCTGCTTTAGTTCCCATTCTCACAATAGGCGATAGCTTCCCTGCTGCTAAGTCATCTTTTACTTGGTGAAAGTGAGAACAAAAGAGAATAATAGTAGTAGTAATTCCAATAATTATTGATGCGGTCAAACTTATCATTGAGCAACTTTTAGTTTGACTATAATAAGCAGCAGAAATTGCCAAAGGACCGAAAGCAAAAAAACAGAGAATTTCTCCTAAGCCTTGATATCCTAATCTAAAAGGAGGACCTTGATAAATATATCCCAAAAAACAGCACAACAATATTAATCCAATCACCGTTAAATCTTTTTGCCACCAACTAATTCCTGAAATTCCTAAAATTCCCAACAGTAAAAATAAATTACTCAGGACGAACATCAAAGATTTATTTCCTGTCAAATTTACTAAAGAATGGTGTTTATTTTTATCGATACCTGTTTCTGAATCAAATACATCATTACTAATATTTTCCCAGGCCAAAATTAAAATTGCTGATGTAAGAAATGTTGAAAAAATCGACCAATTAATCGAATTTTTTTCCCAGAAAGCTATTGCAGTTCCCACCCATATAGGCATAATAGCTACACTATACATAGGTGGTTTGATGGCAGCTAGCCATAATTTTTTTTGAGATTGATTTATTGTTTGAAATGTCATCTTAATTTGATAATTAATCTTTGATTGTGGCAATAGTTATGCTCGTTGATTGTCATAGTTTAATCAGTTGTGACAAACTTCTCAACCCTAAGTATAGATAATGATAAACATACTTCAGAAATATTTTTCGCTCACAACAATTGTTCATCTCTTAAGACTTTAATTTCCGAGTTATGCAGAAAACTTAACAAAAAATTATGTAATTTATTTTTCCTTTACATTTGATTCAATTTGGCCTTTCTAGTTGTTCTGAATAATCCTCTATCAGAGAATGTTGAAAGAGGACTCCCGCTAAATCAAAGATTATAGCGGTGAGATGAATTACAAAAACGCAAATTAATTGAGCGGTAGCGAATCCTTTGATCTAGGTTTTTGAGATATTTAATAAGGTTTGTAATTAATAATATTGTGTGATATTATTAATAGGTTAGGAAACAAAAAAAACCGTCAACGTGATTACTTTAACTTACCAGTATAAACTCAAAACTACAAAACAACAAGAAGCAGAAATTAATCAGATTCTTGATGTTTGCAAAACTGTATACAATTATGCTTTGAGAGAGCGGAAAGACTGGCTAAGTTCAAGAAAATCACTGATTAATAGTTGTTCAATTATTTCTGAATATATTATTCCTGCTGATGCTCCCTACCCTAATTATAATTGTCAAGCTAAAAGTTTAACAGTAGCTAAGAAAACTAATCCTAGGTTAAAGTCAGTTAATGCTCAAGTATTACAACAAACTTTAAAAACTTTAGATAGAGCATTTGTTGATATGAAAAGTTTAGGAAGAGGTTTTCCTAGATTCAAGAAGAGGATGAGGAGTTTTGTCTTTCCAGCAATGTTAAAGAATTGCTTGGGTAATAACAGATTTAAACTACCTCAGTTAGGTTGGATTAAATTAAGGCAAAGCAGACCATATCCAGAAAATATGGTAGCTAAACAAGCTAGGATATTTAAAAAAGCTAGTGGTTATTATTTGATGGTTAGTTTCCAATCATCAGAGTTAGTTCCAGATAATCCAGTAGGAAAAAAGTCTTTAGGGATAGATGCAGGAATAGAAAATTTTGTAGCAACTTCTACAGGTAAATTGTTTACATCACCTAAGTTTTTGTTAGGTCAACTACGCGAGCTTAAATTGCTGCAACGTAGACTTAAAAATAAAACTAAAGGGTCAAGTAATTGGTTAAAGCTTCAGAATAAAATAGCTAGCTTACATGAAATAATAGCTAATACTAGACGTGACTGGCATTTTAAATTAGCTCATCAACTTTGTGATTTAGCAGATAATACTTTTGTTGAAGATATTAACTTTACTTCCTGGTCTAAAGGTATTGTTAGAAAGCAATCTCTAGACTCTGGAATAGGTAAGTTTATTAATGAAATATTACCTTATGTTTGTTGGAAAAGAGGTAAATATTATGCCAAGGTTGATAAGAATTATACATCTCAATAATGTCCAAATTGTGGTTATTTAAACAAGAAAAAACTTGCTGAGAGAAAACATAATTGTAGCAACTGTGGTTGTCAGGTTAATCGTGATGTAGCTGCTGCAAAAGTAATCAGAAATAGAGGATTAATAGCGGTGGGGCACACCGTTAAAGAAAAGCGCACCGCCTGCGCTGAGTTTCCCTCAGCGTAAAGACGGAGCAAGAGAGCTTGTGGAGACGGTCTGACGGGGGTACAATTCAGCTTATTTGATTTGTTACCTAGTATAAGAGTCATTAAATCAAGAATCCCCCGTTATAATCTTTGATTTAACGGTGGGAGTGTCAAAAAACCAAACTTAAAGCTCTTGGCAATAGCCTGGCGCTAACTATATGTCAAAGTCTCAAAAAGAAAACAGAAAAGAGAAATGCAAAAAAAGGAGGGAAAAAGATTTAATTTTGACCATAACTATGGGGTCTAATATAAATAAAGGTGATAATTTTAATTAAAACTAGGGGATAAATTGGGCCATATTTAGTAATTGAACAGCCCTACCAATCACTTTCTCTTAATATTCAGTGAAAATTTCCGATTCTTTTTTTCATGCCTGCAATACCCACTTCTGTTAATCTATTTCAAAGCTGCCAGGACCTGCATCAGTTTCTGTTAAATTGTCAACAGACATTAACGGAACAGGTACAGAAAAAAGTCATTAGTATTTCTGTGGAAATATTACCAGTAGATCCCCTAGTAGTATTGCAGGAAATTTGTGAACCTCATCAACTACATTTTTATCTCGAAAAACAAATTATTGGAAAAACAAATACTGAAAAAAATACCTTAGCGATCGCTGCTATAGATGCTGCTACCCACTTGACTGTTACGAGTGGGAACCGTTTCTCACAAGCTCGAGCTTTTATTCAGTCATGTCTTAACAATACAATTGTTTTAGGTGCAACACATTTACCATTTTCAGGTCCTCACTTTTTTTGTAGTTTTACTTTCTTTGAACAAGATTCCCAAATCAATCTACATATTTCTCAAAATGGTAATTATCAGGAGAAACCATCTATAAACTCTCACTTTCCTTCTGCAACTATATTTTTGCCACAGTGGCAAATAACTCAGAAAAATAATCGCTGTATACTTGTTATTAATACAGTTATTACTACATCTATAAATATTAAAAATATTTCCCAGAGAATTTGGCAGAAATACCAGCAAATTACTCAAATAAATAATACTTCTTTATCAAGTTTAATCAAGCCTCGCGGAAATCTTCGGAAAATTAATCCCAATCATTTACAGGACTTTAAAAAATCAGTAGCTTCCGCTCTAGATTTGATTAACTCAAATTCCTTAAAAAAAATAGTTTTAGCACACGCCATAGACATATATTCTCAAACCCCTGTTAACTTAATTAAGTCTTTAAACAACTTACGATTCATTTATCCAGACTGCTATGTATTTTCTACCAGTAATGGCAAAGGTCAAAACTTCATAGGCGCAAGTCCGGAAAGGTTAATTAGTATTAATAATAACCAATTAATTACAGACGCTTTAGCAGGTTCAGCACCCAGAGGTAAAACCTCCACTCAAGACGTCAAATTAGCCAAGAATTTATTATGCAGTGAAAAAGATTTACGAGAACATCAATTTGTCATAGATTTTATTATTAAACATCTCCAAGATTTAGGATTAAATCCTCATTACCCATCTCAACCTCATCTACTACAATTGTCAAATATTCAGCATTTATGGACACCAATTACAACAGAAATTTCCCAAAATATTCATCTATTAGAAATCCTAGCAGAACTACATCCCACCCCAGCAGTAGCAGGAGTTCCTAGAGATACTGCTCAACAACAAATACATAATTTTGAAACCTTCGAGCGATCGCTTTATGCAGCACCTATAGGTTGGATAGACTATCAAGGAAATGGGGAATTTGTGGTGGGTATTAGGTCAGCATTAATAGACGGAGACCGCACCAGACTTTATGCAGGTGCAGGCATAGTTGCTGGTTCAAAACCAGAGAAAGAATTAGCAGAAGTTCAACTAAAACTTCAGACTTTATTAAAAGCTTTAGTGTAAGTATAGCAGGGAACAGGGAACAGTGTTCAATAATGGATAATGGATAATGGATAATTGATAATGAATAATTGATAATTACCTCTCCCTAAATTAGAAACAGAATTTTCTGTAGATCGACGTTTGGCAGACGACCTGTTTCAAATGGTAGTTGAAAGTTATATTGGCAGTCTCAGAGCAATGGAAAAAGACCGCTGCGAATTAGTACCAGAATTTGCTGTGGATATTGCTTTTGGTTTAACTGGTTTATCTAATCCTACTTTTGCAGAAAAAATGTTGGATTTTGCCTGGGAGTCTTGGTTAAATTCCCGTTATCTTTCCGTCGAGAATGGCAGAGAAAAATTTTACATAGTGGCTGAAAATTTACTGCCTCTGGATGAGGAGTTTATTATTAAAGTTAATCGCTGCTTGGTTGGTTTGGCTAAGGAGAAAAAGTTGAGTGTAATAAATTCTTGTTACCAGCGGGCAATTGAGAAATTTAATCTGGAAAAATATCAGGAGGCAATTATTGATTTTGGCTACGTTATAGATTTGAATCCTAAATTTGCTGATGGTTATTATCGGCGAGGTTTGACTTATATCCAGTTGGAAAGATATCGAGAGGCGGTTCGTGATTTGAGTATGGTTATAAGGTTAGATAATAGTCACGGTCAGGCATATAATTGTCGGGGTAATGCCTACTATAAATTAGGAGAATATCAGCAAGCGGTTGATGATTATGACCGGGCGATAAATTTGGGTTTAAATGAGGCAGTGAAAAGTCGAGATATTGTTCTGGGTGTTTGGCAGGAAATTCAACGTCAGGCGGAAGAAAAAATTAGGCGGGAAAGGGAAAGGCAAGAAAGAGAGGCTGAGGAAAAAAGGCAGCGGGAGTCGAAAGGGGAAATCTTTACTTTTGAAGTAGTTACTGTCAACAACTCTGGCAAAATTATTAATCGTACCCAGGGAAGTGCCAGGCAAAAAATGGAAAACTTGGATAATAAGATTAAATTAGAAATGGTTTATATTCCTGGGGGAAGTTTTCTCATGGGGTCGCCAGAAAATTAGGCGGGAAGAAATTCTAATGAAAGTTCGCAACATCAAGTTACTCTCCAACCTTTTTATATGAGCAAATATCCCATTACCCAAAACCAGTATCAAGCCATTATGGGAAATAATCCTTCATCTTTTAAAGGAGGAAGTCGCCCCGTAGAAAATGTGAACTGGCATAACGCCATAGAGTTTTGTCGAAAGCTATCTGAGAAAACTGGGAAAATTTACACCCTCCCCAGTGAGAGTCAGTGGGAATATGCCTGTCGTGCCGGGACGACTACTCCTTTCTATTTTGGAGAAACTATAACGTCTGAGTTAGTTAACTACAACGGCAAGCATCCTTATGGCAATGCCCCTAAAGGAAAATATCGGCAAGAAACAACATATGTAGGAAGTTTTCCTCCCAATGCCTTTGGTTTATACGATATGCACGGCAATGTCTGGGAATGGTGTCTGGATGTTTGGCACGATAATTATGATAGAGCGCCTACTGATGGAAGTGCTTGGGAAACTAGGAAAAATAGTAATGCAAGACTGCTCCGTGGCAGTTGCTGGGGCGACTATTCTGGGGATTGTCGGTGTGCCAGGCGTGACCTCAACTATACCCCCTACCTCAGTGGCAGTAGGGGTTTTCGGATTGTCTCGTTTGTTCCGGTCGTTTCTGCCTTTCGTTCCTAGAATTCTTCCCCTTTGTTTTTTCCCTTTCTCTATCTTTACCTAAATCCATCGTTGTATCCGTGGCCAAATCCTTGTGTGTGGTTAAAGTAGGTTGGGTTGGGCGTTCACGTGGATTATGGCACAGATGTACGGATTAAGATGTTAGTCTTATTGTCAAGCGATCTACAGACTACTCAACTAAAAGTAGGTTGGGTTGAAGAATGTTAGCGCAGCTTATCTGAGACAGTCCAAATTTGATTCTCTCCATCTTGCTACTTATGAAATTGTATTTCAAAATTTAAAATTAATTTATTCAATCAAAAATCATACGACAAAATCTCAAAACTATAACGTCTTAGTTATGACTATCTCATTAACAACTACAACACAAGCAGCTTTTCTTCTAAATATCTCAACAGGTAGATTGCGAACTCTACTTAATCAAGGTCGAGTCCAAGGTGCTTATAAAGTCAAAAGACTTTGGATGATTCCCCTTAACCATCGGGGAATGCCAGAGATTAAACCAGGTAGTCGTGGTCCACAACCTACTTGGAATAAACTTCAACGCAAAGCCAAGACTATTGTTCATGTTCTACGGAAGAATATTGATTACAACCGAGACAATGGAACTTCTCATCCAGCAATTGCTGTGAAAGTGGGGGATAAAAAAAAATATTGCCACGCCCTGAAAATTAACGGACCTTGCCAAATCGTTTATCAACCTCATCAACCTAATAAAAGTCAAGCTGGAGGTGCCCGGCTGTGGATTGAAGTCGAACCAGAATATATAGTTGAGCGAAAATATTTTCCAGATGGAGATGATGGTCCGCCTCCAGAAGTGACTCCAAAAAAGTCTAAAGCCAAAAAGAAAAAGTCGGAAATTAAAGAACTAAAGGAAATAATTACTTAGACATAGACGAAGGGGAAGGTTCAGTTAATTGATATCCTATTGTTTCAGTACTTCAAAACTCAAAAATGCCAATTGATTTTAGAAATATAAACACAGTCTGGGCATCAATTTTAGTAGAAACATTACAATATCTGGGATTAACTACAGCAATTATTAGTCCTGGTTCCCGTTCCACACCTCTAACATTTGCCTTCGCTAGTCACCCAAAAATCGAAACTATTCCTATTCTTGATGAACGTTCTGCATCATTTTTTGCTTTAGGAATAGCAAGGAAAAATTATCGACCTGTGGTAATAGTCTGTACATCCGGTACTGCTGCTGCCAATTTTTATCCTGCCATAATAGAGGCAAAAGAAAGTCGTATCCCACTATTAGTTTTAACGGCAGATAGACCTCCAGAATTACGAAATTGTCATGCAGGTCAAACAATAGATCAAGTTAAATTGTATGGCAGTTATCCCAACTGGCAAGTTGAACTAAGTTTGCCTTCTATAGAACTAAAAATACTTGAATATTTAAGACAAACAATTATTCATGGTTGGAGAAAAACAATTTTACCGACACCTGGACCTGTGCATTTTAATATTCCTTTTCGAGACCCTTTACCTCCTATACTCCAACCAGAAGTTATTGCTTTAGAAGCACAATTTCCCCAAAACTTTTTTGCTACAGTACAACCAATTTTCACAACAGAATTTTTGCCAAATATTGACTTAACATTAGATTTAAAAAATCAACTTCAATCTGGCGAAGGCATAATTATTGCAGGTTTAGCACAACCCAAAAATCCTCAAAAATATTGTCAGGCGATCGCTCAAATTTCTCAAGTTCTCAAGTTCCCAGTTTTAGCTGAAGGTTTATCTCCTCTGAGAAACTATTCTCGGTTAAATCCCTATTTGATTAGCACTTATGATTTAATTTTAAGGAATCAGGAAATAGCGCAAAAACTTATTCCTAAAATAGTTTTACAAATCGGCGAATTACCAACAAGTAAACAATTAAGAACTTGGCTAGAAACAACTAACCCTCACAGATTAATCATCCATCAAAGTGATGATAATTTTGACCCGCTCCATGGAAAGACAAATAATTTACGACTTTCAGTAGAACAACTAGCTCAAATTTTTATTCCTAAATTTTTCCCTAGTAACTCCGATGGCAATTACTTAAATTTGTGGTGCAATGCCGAGGTAAAAGTTAGAGAGGCGATCGACAAAAAAATGGCAGCAATTAATCAAATATTTGAACCTAAAATACCTTGGTTAATTTCTCAAATATTACCCCAAGGTACACCAATATTTATTGCTAATAGTATGCCAGTCAGAGATGTAGAATTTTTCTGGGTTCCTAATAATTCCCAAATCAAGCCATTTTTCAATCGAGGCGCAAATGGAATAGACGGTACTTTATCAACTGCTTTAGGTATTGCTCATCGTCAACAAAGCAGTGTTTTATTAACAGGAGATTTAGCACTCTTACATGATACTAATGGTTTTTTACTGAGAAATAAATTAGTCGGTCATTTAACTATTATTTTGATTAATAATCAAGGAGGTGGAATTTTTGAAATGCTACCAATAGCTAAATTTGAACCACCTTTTACAGAATTTTTTGCTACTCCCCAAGATATTAATTTTGCTGATCTCTGTAATACTTATGGTGTAGAACATCAGAAAATATCTTCTTGGCAGCAATTACGACAACTTTTAAATACTCTACCAAGTAGTGGAATAAGAGTTTTAGAATTACAAACAAACCGCCAACTAGATGCTAGATGGCGGTTAGATAATTTAGATAAATTTGCAGCAGATTTATTGCAATAGCAGAAGAAAGAAGGAAGAAGGAAGAAGGAAGAAGGAAAAGTATTACTTTGTCTGAGTTTTAAGCTTTTGATCTGTCCGCGCCCTTTGCTTCGACTGCTATAAATTAAAGTGTATACCACTACAAAAATTGGTTAAGACATTTTTCAATCTTATTCGCAGAGCGTTTCCACAGGAAAAACCATTTTACAGTTCTCTATTCCCTGTTCCCTGTTCCCTATTCCTTAGCACGTAGCGCTATAATACGCTATAACAATTGAATTTTTTCTTACTCTCAAATAATCCCAAATTTATGCAGCAGCAGGCTTACTCAATAAAGGATCTAACTCACCCTTTCCATCTAGAGTATAAATATCATCACAGCCACCAATATGTTGGTCATTGATAAAAATCTGTGGCACAGTACAATATCCATTCGCACGTTCAGCCATAGTATTTCTGGCAGCTGCATTGCCATCTATTTTGTATTCTGTATAGTTGACACCTTTCCACCACAGCAAAAGTTTTGCCCTTATACAATAGGGACAAGTTTGCCAAGTATAAATTTCAACGTTAGCCTTAATTTGTTCTGGATGACGACCAAGAATAGGATTAATAAAGTCAAACATTTTTAGTAATTAGCCCTAGTAATAAATTAGCAAGTGTAGATACTTTTTAACGTATTTTTCCTGAAAATTGCAACAACTTAAACTAACCTTCTGCCTTATTTAGCAATTTTATGACTTGATAAAAAGTGTCTTTTTTTTATAAATATACCTATCAATATTTTGCCCAAGATTGTTGTATTAGATCATATCTGTTTGAATACTGATAAATAAGAATAAGGGAGCAGGGAGTGGGGAGCAGGAAGAATGAGGAAGATTTGCCGTTGAAGTGAGAATATATTTTTTTTATCGCTAATTAAACAGACATGATATTGTACTAATTTAGTAAGTATTTACTATAAATAGTCTGTTCCATATTCCCGACAACTATATTACAGTAATGATTGACTCAAAATTTAATATCGATACCTTGTAGGTTTAGCCCTCATCTTCATTTGTGTTTGCATTTTATCTCTAATGTATAGTTCTCGGGAAATTTGAGAAAAATAATGAGCTGTAAATACTAAATTAAGCATCAAAAAAACTAAGACCAAAATCAGCACCAAAACGTTTAAAATACTTAATTCATTAAACACTGTAAAGATGGCGAATAAAACTGAACAAAGACCAAATCCAGAAGCAGAAGAACTGAGAATTAGCCAGCGTAATTTAGACATAATTAAGTTAATAAATATTTAATGAAAGTAGAAGGCATAAATTTTACTTATTATTGAATAATACATAAATGAGCTTAAATTTAATAGTCCTATAATCACTTTTAGCTGATTTATTGAGGAGAGGCAAATCTAAGTTATTTATACCAGGGAACAGAAAACAGTGGGAAAAATATTTCCCTGTCTAAAGATCATTATTACTCTATGTCCTAACCTATCTGTCTATTGCCATATAGTACATAGCCCAATCTGATAACTATGCCAATAGTAAAACCTCAGTATTTGTGCCCAAAATTGTGTAATTTAACAGAAAAATGCCTTGACAGATTATACTTACAACACTTTTCATTTAAGTAGACTACAAAATTCTCTTGGATTAGGGAGTATCCATTAGGAGGCCACTGTAGTCTATATATTTGAAAATCGCTATAATATCCATCAAGGCTCAAAGTATTGCCGAAATATCAGCACATTGAGAAAATAAACAAAACTTACATTTTGTCAAGTTGTTTACGCAAATCTTCCAGTTCAGCATCCACCTCCGATTTTTCTGCTGAACCCTGATTCGACGCGGGTAGTGGATTCGGATTTACAGAACCTCCAGAGAGTTGTGCCTTCATAGCCGCTAACTCATCATCAACATCACTACTAGCTTCCAACTTTCGGAAATCTTCTTCCAAACCACTGCCACCAGCTAACTCTGCTGTAGCTTGGGAACGGGCCTCCATTTGTAAAACTTTTTCTTCCATCCTGTCAAAAGCTGCCATTGCCCCGCTAGTATTCAGAGAACCCATGGTATTATTGAGTTGCTCCTGAGTTTTAGCAGCAGTCATTCGCGCTTTCAGCATATCCTTCTTCGCCTTAGCTTCAGAAATCTTACCTTCCAAAGCAGTTAAATTCCGCTTTAAAACTTCTACCTGACTTGTTTGACTGTCCAAAGATACTTTTACAGTGTCTGCTGTCTCAGAATAAGTCTTCTTACGCTGTAGAGCTTCCTTGGCCAAATTTTCATCTCCCTTCTGTAGAGCTAACTGTGCCCGGGAGTACCATTGATTAGCTTGAGATTGAGCTTGATTATATTGTTGTTGGCTACGTTTCTGAGTAGCAATAGCACTAGCAACAGCCTGACGCAACTGCACCAAATCCTCTTGCATATCAATAATAGACTGCTCTAGAACCTTCTCAGGATCTTCAGCTTTACTTACCATGTCATTAACATTAGCTCTGACAAGGCGACCAATTCTATCAAATAATCCCATAATTTTATTTTTCCTTTGATATTTAATTTAGCTTCTAGCTCTTACTGGCCAATACTAACTACTATAAGCCAAATTTTTCATTAGTAATAGATAAGGATACTCTCCCCATAGCTATACATTCATTTTAAGTCTTTCTTTCTCCGCGAACTACCCATAAAAATCAGGACTTTGCTGAGTGGTAATGATTTTTAGATTAAGTATCAACGAAAAACATCGGACATAAATATTAAGACTGAAATATTGAAGATGGGTTTAGCTGGATGAGAAAAAGTCTGTTGCTTTGTCCTTTAGCAAGATTAGTTTGTTTAAAGCAAAACAGTATAATAAGAATCCCCAGAACCTTAGTTATCTTGAGTAGCTAGAATACTTCAAGTAAAAAGACAGATTCTTCTTCATAGTTTAAACCCAAATAAGAAAACCTCTATAATTCATGTAAATTGATTCCATATATCTTCAAATTATGATTCTGTTTTTCTGAGATTAGAACTATCTTGAATTGGTAACTGAGAATTACTTCCCCCAGGCAACATTTCCGCCTTCATCGCCTCCAACTCAGTCTCAATATCATTACCTTCTTCCAAAGAAGCAAATTGTTTTTCTAAACTATCAATTCCCAACTCAGCGATCGCCTCAGACTTAGCCTCAAGCTGCATTACCTTCTCTTCCATCTTCTCAAAAGCACTCAAAGCATTACCAGTATTCACAGTGCCCAAAATTTCATTTAGCTTTTCCGAGGCCTTAGCAGAACGTGCCCTGGCAATATACATATTCTTTTTTAGTTTAGCCTCACTAATTTTTTGTTCTAGCTGTCTCATATTTTGCTTCAGCTTTTCCATTACCTGTTTTTGCTGTTCCACCTGAACTTTCATTGATGTAGCAGTTTCTTGGTAAGACTTGCGTCTAGTTAGAGCTTCCCGTGCCAAATTTTCCTGGCCTTTTTGCAGAGCTAACTGTGCTCTCCTATACCATTCATCTGCAGTAGACTGAGCTTGAGAACATTGTCGTTCTGTACGTTTTTGAGTAGCGATCGCCTGTGCCACTGCCTGGCGTAGTTTCACCAGGTCATTTTGCATATCTGTCACTGTCTGTTCCAGAACCTTCTCTGGATCTTCCGCACCAGAAATTAAAGTATTAATATTAGCACGAATTACCCGCCAAACACGGTCTAAAAGTCCCATAAAGACTATCCCTCTTCATTATTATTTATTATATTTTGATTTATCTATAGCAGGGAACAGCGAGAAAAACATTTACCCTGATGGTAGTCCTGCATGGTAATGGTAAGGATATATATTTTTAATTTCTCCCACACTCCCGGTGTTCCCCACACTCCCTATTCCCCAATCTTCCCACACTCCCAGTGCTTCCTTTAGCATTACTATACACAACTACCCCCCTGATTTGGAGCATCATTAGTCTCTGTCCTAATCTACCTGTCTATTGCTATAGTAAATTGAGTAATAAAATAGGGCTGCTGAATTCAGGGATGAATTTTTTAGGAATAGGTAAAGCCTACTTACTCTTTCATGTGAACCTACAATTTATCCCCCAAATATGCAACGCCGAAAATAAGCTTTAGGAGTCATATAAATCTGGTGAAAAACCTCACTATAATTTAGTAGTCAATAAGCTAACTGCTTCGCAGAAGTCAAAACTGATGCATTACAAGCCTATTAGACCTCTGGTAAGAATCAAAAATAAAATCAATTATTATCCATAAATTATCAATTATTTCCCCTATTACCTATTATCTATTGCCTATTCCCTCTTTTGGAGGAGATGTCTATTGATGGATGAAGGCTTGCCAGACTCAAAGCATTTTTCCATTTCTACGGGTTAAGTTTCTTAGCTCTGTATCCAGTTGATTCTTTTTTCAGTAGTTAGTAGTGATATTTCAATCCATATCAACTACATCATATTACCTATTACTTCAACATAGTTAACTTTTCAATTCTGACTGGTAGCTAAAATTATTTGCCCAAGTCATTTTAATAATTCTCAGGTGGTAACTTATAGTATTTCGCATCAACTCTTTCCTGCCGTAATTCTTGGAGAAATTTCTTTGCTTTTTCTGGGTCCCAAAAAGCCCCCATTTGTATCTTCATACCATTAGTCGTTTCACGAATATAAGCATCTGAGACTATTTGCTGTGCATTATACAAAGACTCTTGATTCACATAATCTACAACAACATAATACCAACCATTATCTGACTGTATAGGAGTAGTTATTTCAGAACTGTCAGAATTTTTTACTGTTGGAGATAGTACTGGAGAAGATGGAGTAGTTACAACAGATTGTTGATTAGAAGATTGAGTAGACTGAGGCAATAAGGTGCTGCTGAGATTATCAAGTTCTGCCCTTGGTTTATAAGTAGGTTGTGCCACAGTATTAGTACTTCCGGATATTGGAGGTGGTACCACAGGTTTCAATGTTGCAGTGGGAGATGGAAACTGGCTAGATTTAGGATTAACATTACTTAGGGTATTCAAATCTAAATCTACAAATTCTTGAGATGCCAAGTCAGGAGATTTTGGTAAAGGTTGGTCCTCTCTATTTTGACCATTACCACCAGTAGTATCATCTGTATCTTTTTGAGCTGAAGTATCTTTTAACAAACGGTCTAAACCAAGATTTTTCAGACCTGATGGATTCATCACAACATAACCCAAAGTTGTACAAGAAATCAAAAATAGAAACATGGAAACTATTCCTAGAGGAGTAAACAAACTTGCTAAGTAAGTAGGTTGCTCCTGACGACGCGATTTTAATTTGTCTAAACTCTGTAGAAGTTGTTCTGAAGATTCAAGGTTGTCATCTGGCGCTGTGGAATTATCTGTACCTGGTTGAGATGTCTGTTTCTCACCATCCTGATTTTCTGCATCACCTCTGTTGGCCATAGTAAGTTCTGATGGAGTTGGAGGTTCGATCGCTACTGGTGAATTTTTGTTAGTGGAAGTGTCAGATATTTCAGAGTCTTCTAGTGATGATTTTGGTTCTGATAAAGGTAATGGGGATGCTGTTTGGTCATCTACCGGTGATACAGAAATTAATTCGGGTGTTTTATAAATTTGTTTATTACTATTTTGCTGAGAAACTTGTGATTGTTCTGTTCGCCTGCGGTACTTGCGATATCTTGTTAATTCTGCTTCTAGTTGTACATCTAAACTGTCCATTACAGCTTGCAAAGTGGGATTCAATTGGTCTGTAGAGCTTTTCGTGGACTTAACCAAAGAACTTTGACTCATTTGAGAACTCCTGTTACCGACTCAATAAATTTTATATTTGAGATAGAATGTCCCAACTATCGTAAAACGACTATGGATTTTCAATCTCTCAATCAGATTTTAGGCTATCTCCAAATTATGGAGCGATCGACCCAACAACAACAGTTTCTAAAACTGATGGAGTATTGGGAACAAGTGTTAGGAGTTATGGCTACTCAAACTAAGCCTCTATATATAGACCGGGGAGTTTTATATGTTGCAACATCTAGTGCTGCTTTATCTCAAGAACTTAGTTTTCGGGTGCCCCAACTTTTAGATAAGCTCAATCATTTTTTACCCACACCCCTAGACAATATCAGGTTTTCTGCTGCTCACTGGCATACAATTCACTCTCATAAATCAAGGCAAACTGAAAAAAATGATTGGCTAGAGCATCCTAGCATGATTCCTCAATCTCAAAAAGTAACCTTGGAAGATTCGACTCACAAAAATCAAAACCCTCAAACCACATTTAAAAATTGGGCTAAAACTATCAATAACCGCTTTCAAGGTTTACCTCTATGTCCTCAATGCCAATGTCCTACACCCCCGGGAGAAATTCAACGTTGGTCAGTATGTGCAATTTGTGCCACTAAACAGTGGTCATCAAGTTAAGTTTTAATTATTTCATAATTTTAACTCCTAAAATGTAATTGAAAAGACAAAAACATTAATTTTTATATTAAGTGGGTGACTAGAAATTTTTGATAGTTTTTTGAGTCTATCTTTATGGGCTTTAAGCCAAAAATATTTTCCATTACTTGGTTTAAATATTATCTATTTTACTTCGATCTGACTTGTCTTTTAAGTTGATCCCTATCAAGTTTGCCGAAATAATGTATTAATTCATACATTTTTTACGTACTAGATTTCACATAAATGTTTCTGTTTATAAAGTAATTATAAAAATAATATAAATTTTATTTAATTGATAGGGATATTCATAATCTAGGTGTCACAATGGATTTAATAGATTAAAACCACGAGTCTCTTGGATTCAAAATAATTAAGATAGACTCAATTAAATTTAGGAAAATTTTTTATGAAACCCACTTTAGTTTGTCGTAATTGCCGATACTATTTACCAGAAGGAAGACGTGGTGGTGTTTGTCAAAAGTTAACTACACCAGTTGAAAGTAATTGGAAAGCCTGTTCATTAGCTTCTTCTCCCTTCAATAAATCCTGGGAAAATATTGAGAGCATAGCTATCTGGAATCAGCAAATCGATCAAAATTTGGAAGTAGTTAGTTTTACCTAAAATGAAAGTTAAAAGCCTTGTTTCTTTCAAGAGGGTACTTGATACCCTTCTATCTATAAGAACAAGGTTTGTCTCCAATTTTTTTTAGCTCAACTAACTAACAAAATTGGGGTTAGTTATTATGAGAAATATAAGTTAAGGTCTCAGTAACTTATCCATGTCAAAAAAAAGCTACATTTTTATCCTGACTCTAAGAGACTTTTTGTAAAGTTTTGTAAGAGAAAAGAACGCTCTTTAAATTGTAACTACTTGGTTATTTATCCCAAACTTTGTGCTTTGAAATACTGAATTGGTGAGGAGTAAAAACACTTTATAATTCTTGACAAACAATCTCTAAGGTAACCAAGGGTATCTGCGAAAGTCTGGAGGTCGTTTTTCTAGGAATGCTTTTTTACCTTCAGCTCCTTCCTCTGTCATGTAGTAAAGAAGAGTAGCATTACCAGCCAATTCTTGTAGACCAGCTTGCCCATCACAGTCAGCATTAAAAGCAGCTTTGAGACAACGAATAGCGATCGGGCTTTTTTCCAGAATTTCTGAAGCCCAGTTAATGCCCTCTATTTCTAGTTCCTCTACAGGTACAACACAGTTAACCAAGCCCATTTCCAAAGCTTCTTGAGCTGTATACTGCCGACAGAGGAACCAAATTTCTCGTGCCTTTTTCTGACCAACTATTCTAGCTAAATAACTTGCCCCAAAACCACCATCAAAACTACCTACCTTAGGTCCAGTTTGACCAAAAATTGCATTGTCAGCAGCAATAGTTAAGTCACAAATAATATGCAAAACATGACCGCCCCCAATAGCATATCCAGCAACTAAAGCAATGACAACCTTGGGCATGGAACGAATTAAGCGTTGTAAGTCCAATACATTTAGTCGTGGTACTCCAGTCTCATCAACATAACCTGCTGTACCTCTTACACTTTGGTCTCCACCAGCACAGAAAGCATACTTACCATCTGTGTGAGGTCCAGCACCTGTAAATAAAACTACTCCAATATTTGGATCTTCACGAGCATCAACAAAAGCATCATAAAGTTCAAACACAGTTTTAGGACGAAAAGCATTGCGTTTGTGGGGACGATTAATAGTTATTTTGGCAATTCCATCAGTTTTGTGGTAAAGAATATCGCTATACTCTTTAACAATTTGCCATTTTATTTGCAAAGGCTGATTACTCATATTTTTAGAAGTTGATAGATATTTTGTTTTCAGTACACCAGGTTACTAGATATCTAACAGCTTTATTTAACTAATCTCAAACCTTATTATTTCGATTTACTGTAATACCACCTGTTTTTTAGTCAATCCTTTGACATCCTGCTTATATTGAACTAGTATTTTCTTGTTGTACTATGGTTGATGGATTTAAGTTTTCTCCCGTCCCAGGTGAACAACGACCTAGTACCACTACATGGAAGTTAAAAGTCAAAAGTATTGATTTGTAATTGTTTTAGGATTTTGTCTGGTCAGTTATTTCCGCTATCCTGCACTAGTGTTAGATAAACAAGTTGCTAGATTGTCTAAGCCCAAGTCTATTGCTAAAATCCTGTCAGGTTTTATCGGAGATTTTAGATGATTGACCATCCAAGTTATCTAGTCCATCAAAAGTGGATGAGTCGAGTATTAGAATTGGCAAAAATTGCTGGTAATGCTGGAGAAGTACCAGTTGCAGCTGTCGTAGTAAACTCAGATGGCAAGTTGATTGCAGAAGCTCAAAACCGACGGCAGCGAGATTTTGACCCTACTGCTCATGCAGAAATATTGGCTTTGCGACAAGCGGGACAAATTTTGCGGAATTGGCACTTAAATAAATGCACTCTCTACGTTAATCTCGAACCTTGCCCGATGTGTACGGGGGCAATATTGCAGGCAAGAATAGGTTTATTGGTTTATGGAGCAGACGATCCGAAAACTGGCACAATACGAACTGTTGCTAATTTTCCAGATAGTGTTTTTTCTCATCATCGTCTGGCTGTATTGGGAGGAATAATGGAATCTGTTTGTCGTCAAGAATTACAGTCTTGGTTTGCTCACCTTCGGTAAACAAGAAAGGGAATTATTTTGTGGTGAAACCTGCTATCCACAATGACAGATAATGAGCAATTTTTGTGTTTATCTAAGTAAAGTAAATTAACTTTGAAAATATAGCAGTCTCAGGAAAGGTTATACCATTTCTGAATAGTAATCCTATGTTTGATTGCTATATAACTACTGCCTAACTCCCCATTTCCCTATCTCCACATTACAAAGATATATAGCAAACTTTTTGAGATTTGGTATTAAGATATATATATCAAATCCGTTGAATTTGGTATAAAAACATTCTCCATCTTCACCATTACCAAATCTTTATAAATTTTTTCCCCTCCTGACTCCTGACTTCCCCTCCTGGGAGGGGTTAGGGGTGGGTTGACTCCTGACTCCTACTTCAAAAGATTTTATACAGATGCTACCGGATTTGATATCAAAAGTTTAAAACTCAGATAAAACAAGATTTTTTCTTCTCTTCTAGATAATTAAAGCCTTCTTCCTTCTACTATAAAATAGTCAGCATTCAGCAGCCAGATATTAGCTAGCCGCATCAGGTCGGAACTGCGGAGTTCAGCTAATTTTGTGGAAGGTAAAAGCAACCTTTGAAATTGATTTTGAATAAAAAGTTACTGCCATGTGTTCCCTTGCCAAACCTGAGAAGTAATTATTGATTATTGATTGCTGTTTGCGTAGCATCCCACAGGGAAGTGCTGACTGCTAATAGCTGAACGCTTACATAAAATAGGCAGATAAAAATAAAAAAGATGATAACTGAAGTATTAATTTCTATAGCTGACAGTATAAGAAGTGTCATTCAAGGATGCCACTAGAACAGGAATAAAGTTTACCTTAGAGTCAAGAAATTAAATTAGATGATTGAGCTAAAAAAACTATGATAAATCTTGACTTTATCCAAGCTTCTTTAAGGAAATTACATTCTCCAGTAAACTCAAAACCTTCTAGCATTTCTCCTTGGTTAGCATCTTTGTCTTATTTTTTAGGTCGTCATATAGTAATGCCGTTGTATTTTCGTAAAATAAATATTATTGGAAAAGAGAATATTCCGAAAGATGGACCTGTGATTTTAGCTCCCACTCATCGTTCTCGTTGGGATGGGTTAATCATACCTTATACTACAGGTAGATTAGTGACTGGTCGAGATCTAAGATTTATGGTTAGTATGGATGAAATGAAATGTTTACAAGGATGGTTGATTAGACATTTGGGCGGGTTTCCTCTTAATCCAAAAAATCCGGCAGTTTCTTGTTTTCGCTATGGAGTAGAATTAATGTTAAAGAGGGAAATGTTAGTGATATTTCCTGAAGGTAAAATTTATCGCGATAATCAAGTTCATTCTCTCAAAACAGGATTAGCTAGAATAGGATTACAAGCTGAGTCTTATCAACAAAATCTTGGTGTTAAAATAGTGCCTATATCTTTGAATTACAACCCAGTTATTCCACGCCGTGGTTGTAATGTTATGGTTCGTATTGGTGTTCCTTTATCTGTAAATGATTATATTTATGGATCGGGGAAAAAGCAGGCACAAAACTTAACTCTGGATTTAGAAGCAGCACTTAAAAATATAGATGGGCATTCAACAATTAATAATTAACAATTAATAATTAATAATTACTTCTCCTGAAAACGGATAAAATTGGCGAATAAGATTTTTGTGATTTATCTATTCTTTAAATCAGAGGCTGTAAATCTTGATTCTTTGGTAAATTATAGAAGAAAGAAGGAGGAGTAATAAATATACTTTTTCTCGCCAATCAGGGTGAATAATTAACTTTCATTGTGAGTCTAAAGTTTTTGAATTTTATGAAAAAATCAATATTCTATAGCCAAGAATATAGAAAAGGCTTTTATTTATTTATTTATAGTGATTTTGAACGATTCTTGATTATCCTCAATTTTCAGCACACTTGAATACTGTCAAAAAAATATATATAATACTAGCTTGATAAATGTTGGTTACAAATAATAGATGATTTTGGTATGGAGTTGGTTTATTTTTGTGAAAAATTATCGAGCTAATTGAGTGAGAAAATATATTATTGTTATTGTTATTGCTTTTTTCTAACTTCTTCCCTATTTTGTTTTATTTCACATCTACTTCTGGGCTGTTTCATTCTAAACTGTGATATTTTATGTATTGACGAAACTACATTATTTAAAACTAATGTAAATTTATCTTTCGCTGTCTGAAAATCAATAAATTTATTGCCAAAATCTAGAATAAAATGACTATGTTTCTAGATAACTCAAGCCTTATTCCTTAACTACACTATTTGTAATAATTTTTTTTCAAAATGGTATAGTATGATAATTATCAATAATTTGGAAAAAATCCAAAACTAATATGAAATACTAAAATTTTTGCTATGTATCCTTTTTCTTGTCAAAGAGTTTTAAGGGAGGTATTACGTAGCATTATTTTTCATATTTCATATGTGGCAGAAGGAAGAAAGAACAAGGAAAAATCTGGTGTTGTCTGAGTTTTAAGTTTTTGATATATCCGCGCTCTTTTCTTTGACTGCTATAACATTATAAGATTAAATATTTGAGTAGTGATGTACAAGTAGTGATTTTTATAGTTTTGTTTCTAAAAGTGAAAGGGATTTACTTATCAATATCACTACATTTGCAGAACTACCAAAATTTGAAGTTCCTATCTTTTTTACCTTTTCTGTATTTCTGCACAACTTATAAAAGTTTGCACCGATAGTTAGGAACAGTTTAAGATTTATCACTATTTCTTATTCCCAAAAATTCTCAAAAATTGTACTTAATTTAGTCGAAAATTGCTGTAAATTTAAGACTGCTATATGAGGATATTTCGTATATGAAGCCAGTATTGACAAATTTAATCCCTAATTTTCAATCTAGCCAAATTGTGTGTTTGGAGTATGAAAATACTTGTTTATATGCAGAAGTAATTCAAGTATTAGAAACACGCAAAATGTGTTGGGTTCGTCCTTTGTTGTTGAAATTATCTACTTCAGAGATTAGGTGTGAAAATCATCAAAACAATTTAGAAAAATCAAGTTTATGGGATTTGCGAGATGGAGCTGATTTGGTTTGGCCAATATGTTTATTCAGGGAAGCTATTGATACAGAGTTTATTCCACTTTTGACTGAATTAGAATTGCTAGATAGTCAAGAGAAAAATCTGCAAATTTCACACCAAAAATTACAACATTTTGTGAGGAAAGTTTGGCAGGCTTATCCTGATGCTTTTCCCTTGATTCATGATTAATATTTGGAATACTTGAGAAGTAATAAATCTAGCAATTAATCGATGTTATTTTTCTTGTATTTTCTATTTAGCTACTAATCCGGAGTGAAAGCTTCAATAATTAGGAGTTGCTGATTAACTCTCAAAGCATTGACAGATAAATGCAAGTGTCTTTTTAGGTGGAAAAAAATCCCAGATTTTCGGTCTAAAAGCTCAAAAAGTTAGTATTTTGGGCAGACAAGGGCAAAAAAATTAAGGGACAATTCTTACAACCATCTCCTAATTAATTCCCATTTCTCCTGAGTTCTTAGTTCTGGGTTCTACCCTTACCAAAAGATTTTTTCAGCAAACTCTAATTCATCATAGTTAATAGTTGTTTGGGAAATATCTGGAATATTAGTTTCGGGTAAAGGTTGGGGTGATTTTTGAGGTTGTATAGTGGGATGAGATTTTTGTTGTGGAATAGGAATAGGTTGAGGGGGTGAAGGGTGAGAAATTATAGGAAAATTAAGTTTGGGAGAATAGATATAAGTCGCAACAATAAATATGAATATACCTGTTCCAGTTAGTAATATATTTGTTTCTCCTCGATCAAAAGTTTTGACAGAATTTTGATAAAGAGGTTTGATACCTGGAATATTTAAGGTAGCCATTTGAGACATAATTGTTCGAGAAACCTTAGATATTTGAGAAATAATACTCTGAGGTTGAACTTGAAGTAATGTCAACCATTCCTATACAGTTTGAGGGCGGTATTCAGGTTGAATTTCCATTCCTTTAATAATGGCATTATTTACGCGATCGCTAATTTTTGTATTGATTTTTTTGGTTCTACTAATAAGTCTTGTTTACTTTGTATTTTTATCAGCTTGAAAATTAACTTTAAAGGGAAACGGACTTGTTTTGGTAAGGGGGTTTTATGTATGACTATGGGATTAAAATTTTGTATTTATTATTTCCAGATTTTGACCAAATATCTTCTGCATTTATGCTCAACCCTAAAATTAAAGCACTACCAGCAAGAGCAGTGATATAAATAGGAATATGTTTTTGTCTCCAATCAGTTACTCCAAATACACCAATTATACCTAAAAGACTGGTAGCAAAGTCCCAAATAGACCCTGCTGCAAATATAAAAAGTAAAAATCCTTGTATTTTATTTAACTCCGAACTTGTTTAAAGTTATTTATCTGAAATAAAGAACAATTCCAACAATAATAGCTGCGACAAAAAAAATATTACCATGAACAAATTATTTGAGATTCTTATTTGTTTGTGAGGAAATTTATTTTGGTTTATTGGTTCATATTCACTAGTTAATATTTCATTTTGACTAATTACTGGATAACTTGTAAATGATTCGTCTTTAATCTCCCACTTGTGAATAAAATCTTGAAATTATTTTGTGGATATAGCCTAAATAAAGTCTTTAAGAGATTGCCATTTAGTTTTAATTAACCAATTAGATAACTGCTGCTTGCGCTATTTTTTATCGGCAACTTGTACATGATGCAATTAATCCCGGAATTAATATGTTAAAGCGTCTGGCTATATATAATCAAGAACGTCAAGAAATTCAACAGCAATCCATTAGAATTGGAATTGGAATCAATACCGATGATTTAATGTTAGGAACTGTGGGAGGTGGGAAAAGAATTAGACATCTGGTGAAAATAAACTTACCCTTTATTTAACATAAGCTAGAGTTGTAAAAGTCAGTTCCCTAAATCATTTTTCGTACCTTTTTCCTAAAAATCTATTCCCTGTTACTTTCCGGAGCTGTTGCCTGTTGCCTGCTATGTACAAAAAGTCTATATCTTTTTCACGCCTATGCCTATTGATACTACAGTGATCGGTGATGCTGTTAATTTAGCCTCTCGTTTAGAAAATTTAACTAAGTTATATGGATCTAATATTTTAATCAGTGGAAATACTTTATTTGATTTAGAAGAATTAGATAAATATAATTATCATTTTTTAGATAGAGTTAAAGTAAAAAGGAAAAAAGAAGCAGTTGCAGTATTTGAAATTTTGGATGGAGATGCTGAAGCACAAAAGCAATTAAAAATTCAAACCAAAACTGAATTTGAACAAGCTATTATTCTTTATTATCAACAAAAATATTCAGCAGCAAAAGAAATTTTCTTAAATATTTTCCACATCAACCTGGAAGACAAAGCTGTAAAACTTTATCTCAAACGTTGTCAAAAATCTCAAATTTACGGCATTCCAGAAGAATGGAAAAAAGAGATAGTAATTATAGATAAATAGTAGATTATATTATAGGGCAATTTATGAATGAAATATTACCTTATATTTATTTCTCAATATAATATCTAAATTTTTCTGTTTTTTCTTAAACGCCTATTTTTAGGCCATAAATCAGTTTCTAAAATTAATTAGTGAGAAATGGGAGTAAACCATTCCCTAAAAAAACCCTTCATTAGATGGTATAATTGAAAAATCCTAATTTAATACGATTCACACAAAAACGCTATATATAGTGAATAAAAACTATAACGTTATAGATATATAGTGTTTATAATTCATAGGTTGTGTAATACCAGTTTGATAAGTGTTTGTGACAAATGGTAGGAACGTTGTATGCAACGTCCGTAGGTCAGAAGGAAGAGGAAAGAAGCAAAAAATATTGAAGAAAAAAAAGGTAAAAGTAATATAGATATAACTATCTAAAATGAATTGGAGAATCTCTTTTTAAGTATCTCTGATCGAGATGCACCTTTTTGTAGCATTCTTTTTTTAAGCTGGTGTAAATCCTAATTAAAGTTCAAATATTATAAATAAAACTAAAATGCTTACCAAAAATCAACAACAAACAAAACAAAATTGGAAACAAATAGCCAAACAATTTGAAGCTGTTGTGGGTAAAAAAGGCGTAGTTCAACGCAAAGAAGAATTATTAGTATATGAATGTGATGGTCTAGCTAGCTATCGCCAACGCCCCGCATTAGTAGTATTACCGCGCACTACTGAACAAGTCGCAGCAGCAGTAAAAATATGCGATCGCCTAAATATTCCTTGGCTTCCTAGAGGTGCAGGAACTGGTCTTTCTGGGGGGGCATTACCAATAGAAGACTGCGTTTTAATTGTCACTTCATTAATGCAGAAAATCCTCAAAATAGACCTAGAAAATCAACAAGTTGTTGTACAACCAGGAATTATAAATAATTGGGTAACACAAGCAGTTAGTGGAGCTGGTTTTTATTACGCTCCTGACCCTTCGAGTCAAATTATTTGTTCTATCGGTGGGAATATTGCCGAAAATTCTGGAGGGGTTCATTGTCTCAAATATGGTGTAACAACCAATCATGTTTTAGGATTAAAAATAGTTACTCCCGAAGGCTCAATAGTTGATATTGGCGGACAAATTCCAGAGATGCCTGGTTATGACTTAACAGGTTTATTTGTAGGTTCTGAAGGTACTCTAGGAATAGCCACAGAAATTACTCTCAGAATCCTCAAATCTCCCGAATCAGTTTGCGTGCTTTTAGCAGGATTTCCTAATATTGAAGCTACCGGACAAACTGTGTCAGATATTATCAGTTCTGGCATTATTCCTGGGGGGATGGAAATTATGGATAATTTCAGTATTAATGCTGTAGAAGATGTGGTCAAAACTAATTTATACCCCCGAAATGCTGCTGCTGTTTTATTAGTAGAATTAGACGGTTTAGAAGTAGAAGTTGATAAAAACAAACAGCGCATCAAAGAAATATGTGAAAAAAACGGAGCTATAGAAATTACTACTGCTCATGAACCAGAAAAAAGGATGAAATTATGGAAAGGACGGAAAGCTGCTTTTGCTGCTGCTGGTAATATTAGTAAAAATTATTATGTACAAGATGGAGTAATTCCTCGGACAAAAATGGCTTATGTTTTAGGTGAAATTGAAGGAATTAGTCAAAAATATGGTTATCGTATTGCTAATGTATTTCATGCGGGAGATGGGAATCTTCACCCGTTAGTTTTATATGATGATGCTGTTGAAGGTGCTTTTGAAACTGTGGAAGAAATAGGTGGAGAAATTCTCAAGATTTGCGTGGAAGTTGGTGGTAGTTTATCTGGAGAACATGGCATTGGTTCAGATAAAAAATGTTATATGCCTTTAATGTTTAATGAGACAGATTTAGAAACGATGCAATGGGTAAGAAGTGTTTTTAATCCCAAGGGTTTAGCTAATCCTGAAAAAATATTTCCTACACCTAGAACTTGTGGAGAATCTGCTAATGTTCAGAAGGTTAAACAGTTTGAAGGAGCAGAGGTTTTTTGAATTTTATTTGCCTTATTTATCAAATATTAGAGGCTGTTTGTAAAAGGAATATTAAATCCAGGCGTAGGGTGGGTTAGGCGGCAATAATTAACAATAATTATGAGTCGCGAACCAAAATATTAACTGTCTGCCGTAACCCACCGAACATACCGAATATTAAGCCAATATACTGTCTTAATCTTTGCTTGTACATTCACTTTCTTATCTAGTTACTAGATCAAAAAATGACAGATGAAGATAGAGACTTTAACCAAGTCAAAAGTCAAAAGTCAGAAGTTATTTTTGTAACGGGGATTTGAGCTTCGCTCCAAAAATATTTCGTCTTAAAAGGCGGGGTTTTAGACCCAATTATTTTGGTAAAATCTTTTTGAAAATGCCAATGAATTAGAGTTACTTTATAGATGAGGAGTAGTATCTAGTGATAAATTTTCCACTTCCTACTCCCTCTTGATTTTTCAGTCAGATTACACATAAACAGAAGCAAATACAAATATTTCAGATATTGATATTAATTAAAAAATTAAACTTTTTTCTAAACCTTATAAATTTGCTGGCCTGAGAGCAACTTTCAGCCTGTATTGCTGTAATTTCTTATATAAAATATGGGTAATTAGTTATTGGATAATTTGGTCTTATATCAAGTTGCACTGATTAACCACAATATAAAAAGATGAAAAAGATGGCATACTCCTCAAGAGTCATCTTAAGGATTTCAATCCTTGGCGAGTCATGTCATCCGCCAAGAAATAAATTTCTTGGCTCAAAGCAGAAACTATCTTTAGTTATCTTTAGATGACTAATTTATTATGGCTAATTAATGAGACTTGATATTAGGAGTTGTGTAAAAATAACTATTACACTTTGTTTGATCAAAGCTAGATTTCACAATTAAATTCAGACAAAATTTATACAACTTATTTTTACATGGCTCCTTAGATTTAATTTATTTAATGAATGTAAAAGCAGATTACCGAATAATTAAGGTTTAAAGTCTCTCCTTTAAAGGAGAAAAAAGCGGTCGATATTCGGAGCTTCCCGTAGGATGGGATGGCGTTAGCGTTAGCGTTTGCGCAGCATGACCATAGGAAAGCTCCTCTGTAAGAGGCAGCTTCTCTGTAAGAGGTAGTGGCTCTGTCACTCTTCGGGTCTCCTCGCCATATCCGATGGACCAAGAGTTGAACACCTCTCTTTTAGTAAAAATAACGGTAGTCCTACACAAGTAAGGATGCATGATAGTAGTGAATGAAATACCAGATAGCTCCAATATGATTCTCTAATTTTTGAGAAAATGATCAAGTTTTTCTGACTAAGGGAGATCTTCTCTGTCTGAAGGTACAGTTCAATCTCTCAATATAGTTAGTTAGACCACTTGTTTTACTAACTGCTTTATGTCCTGTCTTTGGGAAAATTTCTTCATAGGCTGACCAAAAGTCTGTATAAGTGATTGCACACTGTCGATAGACACCAGGCAGAGAATTCCACAATCCTCTAGCTCCATCTATACTGCGTTCGCGGTAGCGTTGCGTCAGCAAATCGCCAATGTAGGCTCCAACAATTTCTGTGCTGCTAATATCTATAGCCAGCCAAATCCACTGTTTATGGCCTTTATGGCCGACAAATGACCAGATTTGATCACACTGAATAGTCCATCGACCTTTTTTTTTGAGGACACCTCTATTTGTTTTGGAACTTCAGCATATTTGCGATTAGCGTCATCCTGTAGCCAAGTTTCAGATACCTGGCAAACTCGAGCAATACCTGCAAGAGGTATCTTTTCTAGTAATAGTTGATCTACAAGGTCTTTGGTCTGTTGGGAGATAAGTTTTTGCTGAGGGTCTTCCACAAATTGACGGCCACAAATCTTGGATTTATAATTCTGTTTACCGTTATGGATAGGACCATTCTTAACAATTTTTGTGGATCTGCACTTTGGGCAATTCAGCATTTTTTTGGCAATTAAGAGTTTTTCTGAATCTTGTCCTTACATCTGATGGACTACCAAAATAACAATTTCCATACTATTGAGATACAAAAAAATTCTAGGTTTTAGGCAATAGTTCCAGAAAGCAACAGACAATAAGAAAGAAAAAGACAACTGTACCTTAGCAGAAGCTAGAATGCTATGTATAATCAGAAATAATTAATTGTCTGTTATCTATATATCAGTATTAAATCATCCTACACCTATCATTTATCCTTTTGTTTTTTATCTTTTTCTTTTGGGTTTAATACCCCACCGTCTACACGGTGTTTACAATTGGTTAGGGTTTGAGTCCCCATCTAATTTTTCTTCCTTCTTCAACCTTTTTGCTGACGACACAAACCAGTCATTGCCAGACCCATAACTCCAACAGAAAACAGTGACATAGAAATCGGTTCTGGCACTGTCGCCAATTCTTCTTCCATAATCACATCGCCTAGTTTAAGTTAAATGCTAGTTGCGAGCGATCGGGAGCTGTCCTATCTCTAAGGTTTTTAGCATCTCCAGTCCAAGTCATAGTTGTTGTACCCGTCAATGTGAAACTCTCCTCTAGATCGGTTAACCATAGATATTGGGAGCTATTCCAATAACCACATCCCTCTTCAGAGCAGGCAAAACTAGAATTTTCCCTGATTGCCTCACCATTTAGCATTAGTTTATCTACCACAACACTATTATTTTATTTACGAGCTGTTGTGCGGATAAATAGATCGTTGAAAGTATCTGTAATACTGTATTCCAAAGTTTTTCCACCAATCTCGTAGGTGAGGGTACCGTCGTCGAATGTCAGAGTGAAATCTTCTCCTTGTCCGCTTACCCAATCAAAGTAACGGTACTGAGTAGGAACTGTTTGACCGCCATTTTCATTTGATCTACTTCGATCGCCCCCAAAATCTGACAAAGTTTCAACAATTAATAATGGCTCTTCTAGACTAAATATGAAAAATTACTAGCAAAAATGCCAAGGACTGTCAAGTTCTTCTTCTAAAGTTGTCAAAGTTAGTTAACCGATAACCTCTCCTTTTAATTAACTTGATTTTTTGATTAATTCCTTCTACTGTTCCTTGGGTTCTCCGGTGATCAAAATATCCTCAAATCTCATCAATCCATCTTCTGATTGTTTGACAACTTTTCGGAAAATATTTATAACATGATTTAGTCCATTCCACCATCTTCCACAAAGCTTTATTGCCTGTTATTTGACTTTCAAATATGTCTCTTATCTGCTCTTTTTTGTGAGACATAGACATTCATTTAGGAGCGATTTTTTCTACTTCCTTTAACTTCTCTTTCTCTGTTTCATTCCGCTTCTCTTTTTTCTTTAATAAGGGATACTTACTCAAGCTCCGCAAGTATTCTCCTATCACTTCCTGATTTCTTTTCTCCAATCATGCTATGGGTTTTTTCAAGTCTAAGTCTACTCAAACTGCTGGAGAATTCTTCCCTGCTTTTAAATCAGTTATTTCATCAATACCCAACCTGTTTAACTTGGAAGGTTTTTCCTTTAATAAATACTCTCCTAATTCTTTAAGTATGGTTTCTATTTCTGCTGGAGTCATTCTATTTCTTTTTCCAGTATTCATGACATCCGTTTCCCATACTTCTGTCATTAGTCAATATTTAGCAAGGGTTTGAGCATACTTTACTTTAAAATTACTAAGGAAAATGTAATTTTTTTATTCTTAAATTGTCATAACTACTCTAGAAGAGCCTTAATTATTAACAATTACCTCTTCTGAAAACAGATATAATTGACGAAAAGGAAAAAAATTTTTTATCTAGATAAATTTTGATTTTTAAACTATAGCTTCAGAGAGCATTTTGATGAAAAACTAAAGTTAAAATCGGTCAATCCCTTAACTGCTCAATAAATTTAAATAAGTAATATTTTAGTTGTTACAGACCATTAAATGCTGTGAAAAAATTGCTAATTACTAAGTAAGATACTGCTTATATTTATCAAAAAATCTGATGATTTTTAAAGACATTAGAAACCTACACTGTTTCGCTGAATAACTGAAAATTCTTAGCTTCAGTGTAGGTAAATCACACTTACAACCCTAAATCTGATTTCGCAACTTTAGCCATAGCTAATAATTTCTCCTCCCACTTTTTCCCTATATTTTGTTGTAAATATTCTGTCAAAGAACCCCATCCATTTGACTGTAGATGTAACTGAGTCGCAATTTGATGTTTACAAATTGTGCGACGATAAATCATATCGGCACAACTACAACCAACATTATTCACTTCAGCAACAGTTCCTTTCATCGAATTTCTAACCACAGCACTAATAGCAGTTAATTCGACTTCTAACTTTTCTAATGCTGCGCGATTATATCGTTCTATAAAAGCCTTAATTTCTGTATAAATAATCAAATACTTGCCATTTTCAGTATTGATATTTATGCCAGAATGCTGAAAATTATAACTTTTGATTTTGCCTATATTGCGCTGTTTAATTTGCAAAAAACAGAGTAAACAATTCAGAAATTGAGATTTAGATAAAAAAGTGCTGCACCGTCCTTTTGATGTGCTATAAATTATTTGGGGAGTATTACTAACCCCAACAGTTTTCACACTTTCAATTTTAATTTCTAACGGTACTAATGGCTGAATTTCTGAAATTATTTCATTGGAAAAATGAGTGGATTGAATACCAACGTAACTAGCCATGATATAATCCTCTTGTGATTTGATTTTCGATCCAGGCGCTCTATGAAACAGCTAATTCAGACGAGTGCCTTTCATATTACAATTATACTTCATTTTTTATAGATCGACAATCCATGTAAATCAATCCAGGCAAAGAATTGAGGCCGTTACTACAAATCCATAACAGCAAGTGGGGAAGATGAAGAGATGGGGAGATGGGGAGATGGGGAGATGTGACATTTTTGGGCGTTGGTAATTGATGGGATGATTTATATTTTGGTGTGGCGCTCTGTAACCTACCCCGGTTAATCATTGGGGGATTGCCCGTACAAATTTCATCCTGTAATTTACCAACGCCCATTTTTGATACCGAATTAAGCGGATTTGATATAATCAGGACTTATGCATAAGGTACGAAAAATTAGGATTTGAGATTGCTTTCCGTTCCGGAATGCTCCGCAAACCCTGTGGGTCGCAATGACGGAAATACTTTATACTGCGTAAGTCCTAATAATAACTAATAACTGTTAACTGATAACTGAAATGACCACAGTAATTAAACCAAATCTTCTTAGTCAAGACGAAGCTTTATCTTTAGTAGAAACAACTGTAAAAAAATCTGAAGCAGAAGGTATAGTCGTCAGTCTTAGCAACGACGAATCATCCCTAAGTCGCTACTCAGAAAATCAAATTAGTCAGAATATTACTAAAACAAAATTTGAACTCAACATTACCAGTTACTTCGGAACTCGCAGCGCCACTGCCTCCACCACAGAATTAGACCTGGATGCCATTACAGCTACTATTCGTCGTTCCGAGGAACTCGCCCGCATTGCTCCACAAGACCCAGAATGGGTGCCACTACTCGAACCTCAAGAATATGAAAAACGTACTCCCGCTTTTGATGAATTGACCGCTACTATCTCCCCACTAGAACGAGGAAAAATAGTACAACAAGTATGTGCGATGAGTGCTAAAGCAGGAGTTGATGGCTCCGGTACTCTGAGTACAAATACATTTTCAGGAGCGATCGCTAACTCGGTTGGGTTACGCGCCTATAATAAGTATACAAGAGCAGATTTTAGTTTTACGGCAAGAATTGAAAATGGCTCTAGTTGGAGTCGTAGTACTGCCTGGGGAATAAACCAACTACCTACTGAAACTCTAACGGAGGAATTGATAAACCGTGCTTTTTCCTCCCGCGAACCTAGAGAAATTAACCCTGGTGTTTATCCTGTGATTTTCAGTGGGGCAGCTTTAGGTGATCTATTGATTTGGCTAATATTTAATTTAGATGCACGAGCTGCGGATGAGGGGCGATCGTTTATGTCGCGTACTGATGAAACAGGTAAACCAGTGGGCAACCGAGTTGGGGAAAAAATGTTTAGTCCTTTAGTGCAGATGCAGCGCTATCCAGGACATCCTTTGTTGCAGTTGGAGACTTTCTCTAATAATGGGTTGAGTAATCATTATCTGGAAGTGATTAAGGATGGTGTACCACAGACTTTATCTTATAGTCGTTATTGGGCAGCACAAAAAGGTAAGGAACCCACGGGTTATATGTTTCCAGTGGTGATGCAGGGTTCTGAACAAAGTTTGGCCGATTTAATTGCTCAGACGGAAAGAGCTGTTTTGGTAAATCGTTCGTGGTATGTGCGTTATGTTAATCCTCGGACATTGGAGATGACTGGTATGACACGGGATGGTACTTTTTGGATTGAGGATGGTAAGATTGCTTATCCGATTAAAAATTTGCGGTTTAATCAGGTTTTGCCGGATATGTTGCGGGATGTGGATGCGGTTAGCAAAGTACAGCGTTATGGTGATAGTGTTTTGCCTGGACTAAGAGTAAAAGCGTTTAATTTTAGTAGTGTGACTGATAGTGTTTGATTGGTGTTGCACAGTGGCGAATGATTTGAGATTTTTGATTGAATTTGATTTTGGATTTGATAATTGCTAGAACGATTAATATTAGGTTTTTTTTAGTCAAAGTCTAAACCTATTTTTGGCAGTATCATTCCATAATGTGCAACCCCGTTTGATTAGGAGTCAGGAGTCATTCCTCAGGAGTCAGGAGGGAAGAGAATGCGCGAAAGATGTCTAATATCATGTTGGTTAAATACTTAGGGTTTGCTGAAAAAGTCTTATGGGTGAGGGTAGGGGTCAGGAGTTAGGAGGAAAGAAAGGAGGAAATTGAAGATAATTTCAGTATTTCTTTGGTACTGTCGGTACTATGCTGCTTAATTCTATGGAGACCTCTAGTGATACAGCAGATTTCTGATTACAGCGCTTTTCATATTAGACATCTGGTAAAAATCAAATTAGACATCTGGTAAAAATCAAAAATCAAATCAATTCTTATCCATAAATTATCAATTATTTCTCCCTGTTGCTTTCCGGAACTGTTGCCTGTTGCCTCTTTTCTGGAGATGTCTATTGATGAACCACATCTTCACAATCAAAACCCTGTAGAGACGTTCCATGGAACGTCCCTACTGTGGTCTACTGTGCAGGAAAACCGCTGTAAGATTAAGGATGTCTAATATCATGTTCGGTTAAATACTTAGGGTTTGCTGAAAAAGTCTTATGGGTGAGTGTAGGGGTCAGGAGTTAGGAGGAAAGAAAGGAGAAAAGTGAAGATAATTTCAGTATTTCTTTGGTACTGTCGGTACTGTGCTGCTTAATTCTATGGAGACCTCTGGTGATACAGCAGATTTCTGATTACAGCGCTTTTCATATTAATGAACTACATCTTTACAATCAAAACTCTGTAGAGACGTTCCATGCAACATCCCTACTGTGGTCTACCGTGCAGGAAAACCGCTGTAATATTAAGTAGGTATAGCAATGTGCGCTGGCATATTTACAAATTACAAGAACTGTCCAATAGCTAAAAGTCTTATATTATCGGTTTTTTATTCCCCCTTCCGGAGCTGTTGCCTGTTGTCTGCGCACAGCGCTATAAGTATAAATAGGGCTTGCTGAAAAAGTCTTTTAGTAGGGGTAGGAGACAGGAGACAGGAGACAGGAGACAGGAGACAGGAGACAGGAGACAGGAGACAGGAGACAGGAGACAGGAGACAGGAGACAGGAGACAGGAGACAGGAGACAGGAGACAGGAGACAGGAGACA